>JACMOE010000727.1 GCA_014378185.1 Gemmatimonadaceae bacterium
GATCTGCTCGAATGTCGCGATGATCCCGCGGCTCGTGTTGGCATAGCGCCGGCGCATCGCCGCGAGCGCAGCATGCATGGCATCGTCGCTGGGGACGGGCTGCTCGGCAGTCACGACGTCATCTCACGCTCGCGCGCCACGAACCGCTCGCTCGCCACCGCACTGGCGGCAACGGGCGGGAACGACGCGGCGGTGATCAACAGCGGGAATGGCGCGATGCGATGAGTCCGGCGATGAGTAGTGAGATCAAAATATGACCTCACCAGACGTTTCGCTATTTTTTACGCGATCAGGGCTGGAATGGTGGCGCCCTCCACCAGCGCACGATATCGCGCCTCACTCACCGCGAGCGCCGCATGACTCGCGCGAAGCTGCTCTTCGGCCACCCGACGCTCGGTCACGTCACTGTGCAATCCGGCCACGCGGGTCGGACGCCCATCGGCATCGCGACTGAGCGCCCGGCCACGCGAGTGCACCCAACGCCACGATCCGTCGGCGTGCGCCATGCGGAATTCGAGGTCATAGGTGCGCGCGCGGCCGGCCGCGTAGGCATCGGCCGCGGTCACCATGGCGGAGAGGTCGTCCGGATGCACGAGCGACCGGAAGGCCTCGACGCTGTGCGCAATGTCGTGCGGCGACCGGCCAAGGGTCGTGGCGATCTGCGGGCTCCAATAGAGGTCACCCGACACCACTTCCCACTCCCAGACGCCCTCACGCACGCCCTCCGCGCCGGGCGCGTGTCCCAGCGCCAGCCGCACTGCCGCGGCTTCGATATCGGGCAGTGGATACACGACGGTGAGGAAATGAAGTGGCGCACCCAGGTCGTCCCGCACCACGGAGGCCGAGACGCGCGTCCACACGCTCCGGCCATCGGCGCGGCGATAGCGTTTTTGCTGGGTGATGGACGACACTGCGCCGCTCACCAGCTGGCGGCCGAGGTCGAGGCCGCTGTCCAGATCCTCCGCGTGCGTGATTTCCTGACCGCGCTTGCCGCGCAGTTCCGTGGCCGACCACCCGAGGATTTCGCACAGGCGCGCGTTGACCGCCAGAAATTCCCCACTGAGCGCCACGCGCGCCATTCCCACCGGCGCCAGGTCGAAGAGTGCGTCCGGCCGTGCGCCTTCCGCGCCAGTGGTATTGAACGACTGGCCCCCCACTCCTTCGGCGGTGAGCAGGCCGGCAAGGAAATCAGCGCGACCCTGCAGTAGCCACGACCTCGGCGTATCTCCACCGCACGCGGCGTGCGGCGTGGTGAGCCAGCGCTTGGCACGATGCGGTTCGCCCGGCCACCGTCCCGAGTAGGCATCGATGAAGTGCTCCAGCCCTACGATGCCCTGTAACCCGGCCGACGCACGTCGACGATCGAACGACGCCCGCCAACGATGCAGCGTGCTCTCGTCGATGCTGAGTGCACGGGCGATTTCGGCATACGTGAGGCCAAGGACAGACCGGACGCGCTCGATGGGCAGGAGCGCGGCAGGCGTCTCCACAGCAGCTGTCGGCATCCGGACCATCCGTGAATCAGGTTAGGTGGGCGAGAGAGCCAGTCGCTTGCGGATGCGAGCAGCCCCCATTGTTCTGCTCGCTATTTATAAGGCAATCGACAAGCTAACGCAAGTAACGATGGGCCTCGCTCCATGGTCCGCAAGAAGAAGGTGCCCCACCCCGCCAGCAGCTAGCTCGCGATTGCGTGCTGCACGCTCAGGAACAAGCCGGCAGCCGCATCGACAGCTTTCGCACCTCCAGCGCGGCCTTGCCGCGGCCGGTCAACATGGTGTTGAACGCGCCGATGTCCGTGGTGACGCGCTCCCACACCGCGACGACCGCCGTCAACTCTCGGCACGCCTTGCCCCAGGCCGCCAGCGCGGCTGCCGTTGGAGCCATGTCACCGAGATCCTGCGCATTCAATTGCTCCACGAGCGTGCTGTTGAGCGACGTGAAGCTGGGCGTGCCGCTGCCTCCACGCCCCCGGTTTCCGCGCTCCGAATCGAGTCCCGCCACGGTGTCGAGTTGCGCCACGATGATCGCGGCGCGCGTGGCGACGTCCGTCATGTCGGCCGACACGCTGGCTAGCGCCGCGCCGCGAAGCGCGGTGCGCAGCGTGGTGGCAATGTCACGACCTTCATACGACAGCCGGATAGCATCGGCGAGCCGTAGCAGCAGCGCATTCTGCGCGCGCAGGGCGACTGGAGAGGCTGGGGAATGAGGATCGGCGCGCACGACAACTGACTGCGAGGACGTCCGCCCGTCCGCGGTGAGGCGCACCGTGTACGTGCCCGGAATGGCCACCAGCCCGAGTGGCGACGCCGGGGTGAGTCCCGGATTCGCGTTGATCTCGAAGCTGTGGGAGAACGCCGGCGGCGCGTCGTGCCGCAGGTCCCAATTCGTCCGGTTGGATCCGGCGATCGCTGGAAGCGGCGCCGGCGTGGCCACCCAGAAGTTCGGATGCGGCGGACGCGCAGCCTCCGGTACCGGCATGATGGGCGCGTTCGACAGGTGGCGCACGACGTTGCCCCGCGCATCGAGCACGTCGATCGACAGCTCGCGCGCTGGCTGCGCGAGCCAGTAGTCGATGATCACGCCGTCTGGCGGGTTGAGGGCATGCGGCACCTCGGGTGGAAATGGCGTGTCGGCGCCAACATTGCGCCGAGTGCGCACGGCGTCGCCCGGCGTGAAGAGGTGCACGGCCTCGGTGGACACCGCGGGCGAGAGTTGTCGCAGCATGGAAAAATCGTCCAGCACCCAGAACCCGCGACCGTACGTCGCGACCACCAGGTCGTTGTCCTTGATGACCATGTCGCGATACGACGTGGTGGGCAGGTTCTGCATCAGCGACTGCCAGTCGTCACCATCGTCGAACGACACGAACATGCCACTTTCCGTTCCCGCAAAGAGCAGCCCAGCCTTCTTCGTATCGTTCCGGACCACGCGCGTGAAGCTGCCGCTCGCCTGGTTGACCGGCAGGTCGGTGACGATCTTCGTCCATGTCCGCCCGTAGTCGCGTGTGCGAAAGAGGTATGGCGTGTAGTCGCCGGTGCGATGCAGGTCCACCGACGCATAGGCCGATCCGGCGCTGAAGTGCGACGACTCGATGTTCACTTCCGCGCGCGATGGGGTAGGCAAACCGGGAATGGTGGCGTCTTCCCACGTCTTGCCACTGTTGCGCGTAAGCTTCACGAGCCCGTTGCCCGTGCCCACCCAGATGGTGCCCACGGCAACCGTGGACGGCGAGATGGATTCGATGGCGCTGCCGGGCGGCGCGGCTCCGCCGCCCGTGGATGGCGCCAGCGGCGTGTCGCTGCGCACGGTGAGGTCCGGGCTCATCGCCATCCAGTGGGCGCCGCTGTCCGTGGTGGCCATGAGTTGCTGGAATCCGGCGATGAGCATGTGCTTGTTCCACGGCGCGAACACGATGGGCTGTGACGACGTGGTGCGCAGCTTCGCGTCGGGATCGGCGGCCGGGCTCACGTTGATCCACTGCTCGCTGGGATACGTGATCTTCAGGATTCCCGATCCACTGGAGTAGATGGTGTTGGGGTCGAGTGGATTGGGAAGAATGGTGCCCCATTCCCATCCGGATACCGGGTTCCAGTCCAGTGGCGTGATGGCGCCGAGGTTGCCGCGAATGCGGGTGCGGATGGCGCCGGCGTCCTGCTGCGTGCCGTACACCCAGTAGGGCGACGAGTTGTCCACCGCCAGGTGATAGATCTGCTCGGTGGACTGGTTGTAGTACGAGGTCCAGGTGCCGCCGCCATCGAGCGTGACCACCGCGCCCTGGTCCAATCCCATCAGCATGCGCTGGCCATTGGTGGGATCGATCCACAGCTGCTGCGGATCGTCGCCGCCGGGCGCGCCCTTGAAGCCGGTGAACGTGTTGCCACCGTCCACGGACTTGTAGCTGGAGGTGTTGATGGTGTACACGACGTCGGGATTGACCGGGTCCACGTACACGCCACAGTTGTATCCGCCCTGTCCGTTGCGGATGCGCAGGTCGTCCGCGGCCATGCTTCGCCACGTTGCCCCTCCATCGTCAGAACGTGCCAGGCCGGTGTTCGTGATGAGATACACCCGCTCGGCGTTGCTGTGCATGGCCACGGCGATGGACGTGCGGCCGGAGAGGCGCGGAAGTCCGCCGCCAGTGATCTCGCGCCAGTTCACGCCGCCGTCCACGGACTTGTAAAGCGCCGTGCCCGTGGGTCCCGTGGCCTGGGCTGCGAGGGGCGTCGCGGCAGGGCGGGCCGGCACGACGGGGGGCGTGTAGTGCTGCACGGTGGTAGCGAAGATCACGGCCGGCACGTCGTTCGCGCGAGCGAGCTTCTGCACGCCGGTGCTGTCGTTCACGAACAGCGTGCGCGTCCATGTGGCACCGCCGTCCGCGGTGCGGAACACGCCGCGCGATTCGCTCTTCTGGTGCACGTCGCCCTGTGCGGCCACGAGCACTGTCCGAGCGTCTCGGGGGTCAACGAGCATGGAGGGAATCTGTTTCGTGGCATCGAGTCCGATGTGCTGCCACGTGCGTCCGGCATCGACGGACTTGTAGACGCCGTTGCCCTCGTTGATGGCGCCGCCGGTGGTCATGTCGCCCGTGCCGACGTACACGATGTTCGGCTCTGACGACGCGACCTCGATGGCCCCGATGGATGACACTTCCTTTATGTCATCGAACACGGGGAACCAGGTTTCGCCGGCGCTGGTGGTCTTCCACACACCGCCCGCGGGCATGCCGGCGTAGAAGACGCCCGCCTGGCCGATGGCGCCCGTGACCGCCGACACGCGACCGGCGCGAAAGGGGCCGAGGTTGCGCCAGGTCAGGCCGGCGTAGAGGTGAGGATCGACGAGCGGGGCTGCGGGGGCGTCGGCTGGCGGAGCGGCGAACACCGTCGCGGCCGCGAGGCTCGCGAGTGACAGGCGGATTGACGGAAAGGACATTGCGGCCGACCTCGGCTGTTTTGACGGAGGGTGTCTGGACCCCGGGGATTATGCGGTGCGGGCTCGGGCGCGAGCAAGGCACCGCGTCGTCCCGGGCAGAGCGACGGACTGCCTTTCAGCAGATGCACGCATGCCAACTTCGCACTGCATACGTTATCTGGAGAGTCCCGAGTGATGAGTTGCCAGTGAACTGCAGTTACCAGTTGAACGTGTTCCCAACCGGCGAGAGACAGGAATGAGGATTGTGGGAGGCAAGTTCGCGGGGCGAGACCTCATGTCGCCATCTGACGCACGCGTGCGTCCCACCGCGGAGTTGGTGCGTGTGGCGGCGCTTGAAATGCTGCATGCGGACGTGAAAAATGCCCGCGTGCTCGACCTGTTTGCGGGCACCGGAGCACTGGGGCTCGAGGCAATGTCCCGTGGCGCCCACGCCGCCGATTTCGTGGAGTTCCGGCCGTCCAGCCTGCACGCGTTGAAGGCGAACATCGCCCTGTTGCGCATGCTCGACCGCACCCGTGTCTTCAAGCGCGACGCCGTGCCCTTCGCGGCGGCCCTCACGCCGGACCGCTACGACATTGCGTTCGTGGACCCACCGTACGGATCGAAGATGCTGGACATGGTGATCGCCAGCTGGCACGCAACAGGCTTCGCGCGCGTCCTGGTGGTGGAGCACGACCGCTCGCACGCCGTGCCCGCTGGTGCGCAGCGGCGCATCATCGATGACACCGTCATCACGATCTACCGCGTGGCCTCGACCGCGAGCGCCACCGACGCGCCGATCGCTCAGGGCAGCTGATTCCGGGCGGACAGTCCGGGCGGGTTCGTCACGCCGCCGGATACAATGAATGCCATCACCTCTGCACTGTCCGCGGCAACGGCCGTGACCGCGCTCGCGGGAAAGATCAGGAGTGCCCCGGCAAAGTTGTAGGACTGCGGCAGGTACACCGTGACATGATCGGCGAGGCCGAGGCCTGCGAGTGACTCCTGCGTGACGAATCCGAGGGCACGCGCAACGCCTCCCGGGTACGGTGCCACGAGCACCGGCTTGTCGAACCGCCGCTTTTCCCCGACGAAGGCGTTCAACAGGTCGCGCGTGGACGAGTAGAGCAGTCGTACGAAGGGCAGGCGATCGAGCACGTTCTCCACGATGTTCAGCGCGCTTCGCGTGAGAAAGCTCTGCGCCAGAAAGCCAAACAGCGTGATCAACAGCACAGTGATGACAAAGCCGGCGCCCGGGATGGGGATACCGAGCCAGCCGTCGATGGTCGTGAAGATGCGCACGCAGATGTAGATGGTGAGCGCCAGCGGCGCCAGGAAGACGATTCCCTTGAGGAAATAGTTGATGAAGCGTGTCAGCATGTGCCTCTCGTGGGCCGCGCGGATTTGCAGTGGCAGCCACAATGTACGGGTGACACGAGTCGTTTGCATGAATGGGCCAGGGCATCGCGCGCGCATCAGCGCGAGGCGTATCTTTGCGACGTGTCCCGCACGCCACTCCCTCTCTCCCCGGCTGCATGCTGAGCGCCTCACCACGTGCTGGCCTGGCGCACCTCAGGCGCGCCGATCCCATTCTCGCGGCGCTCATCGCGCGCGTGGGCCCGTATCGGCTTCAGCCGCGCCGGACAGGCACCCATTACGACGCACTTGTCCGCTCCATCGTCTACCAGCAGCTGTCCGGCAAGGCGGCCGGGACCATCCTGCGCCGATTCTGTGAGCTGTATCCGGGCAATCGGCCCACTGCGGCGCTGGTGCTGGGCACCGACGAGGCACTGATGCGCGGCGCCGGACTCTCGCGCCAGAAGCTCGGCTACCTGCGCGATCTTTCAGATCGCGTCGCCAGTGGCACGCTCCCCCTGGCGCATCTTGGGAGGCTGCCCGATGACGCGATCGTCGAGCACCTGGTGCAGGTGAAGGGGATCGGGAAGTGGACCGCCCAGATGTTCCTCATGTTCAGGCTCGGCCGCCCCGACGTGCTTCCCGACCTCGACCTGGGCATCCAGAACGCGATCCAGCGGGCATACGGCTTGAAGACGCGGCCGACGGCCAAGGACGTGCTCAGCATGGGTGAGTGGTGGCATCCTTACGCGACGATGGCGAGCTGGTACCTGTGGCGATCGCTGGAAAATGGGGATGGCCAGCTCTGACGCCGTACCCACGCCTATTTTTCCGGGAATGCTAGTCGTAAAGGACGATACAGAAAAAATCAGGCAGTACGCCATCATGCGGCGGCGCGCCACGGCGCTGCTCGCCGCCTTTGCGCTGCTGTTCGTGGCGCTATCCGTGCTGTCGCACCTGCGGCC
>JACMOE010000728.1 GCA_014378185.1 Gemmatimonadaceae bacterium
AGTCCTTCCGCCGCGACATGTTCAAAGGGGTGCGCGTCGAGCTCCGGCGTCGAGTCGAACCCCTGCAGGGAGAATCCATCGAGCAGGTCGGTGTCCGTTCCCTGCGATGGAAGAGGTGGCGGCACCACCGGCACGCCAAACGGGGCCGTGACCGCGTTGGATTCGTCGGTCTGCGCGGTGACGACACTTGGTGGCGATTCGCTGTCGATCGCGCCGATGAGCGCCTGAATCTCCTCGTTGCGTGGGTCGGCGTCCAGCACGCGGGCGTACCACGACCTGGCCGCCGCGGTGTCCGACTGACCCCGCGCGATGTCGCCCAGGTGCCGCAGCGCGATGAGGTTCTCCGGATCGAGGCCCAGCGCCGTCTCGAATACTCCGCGCGCTTCGGGGAGGCGGCCCGCCTCGTACAGGGCCTGGCCGTAGACGATATGCCCACTCATGTGCCCGGGCTGCTGCGGCAGGAACTCCTCGCAGATGAGAATCGCCTGCTCGATGTCGCCCGCCTTGCGAAACTCGTTCGCGAGGGGGGCGAAATATCGGCGAGGATTCTCGTCGAATTTCTTCTTCAATTCGTCGATGCGGGCAGTACTGGCCATCAATGCCTCGGTAGCGGCGCACAGCGGGTTGGACAAGAGCAGCAAAGGTATGTTATACGAAGGACAAGTCAATCAGAAGTGCGCGCGTCCCTTGATTTTAGCCCTTGTCGTCGGGTAACTTTTCCTGCTTCCCCCTCCAGTTTTCCAGCAGCTCGAAGGAGTCCTACCCCGTGCTCCAAACAATGCGGAGCTCCGCCAAGATCGTGATGTGGGTGCTACTCATATCGTTCGTCGGCGGTTTCCTGCTTTTCCAGACGTCCGGCCTCATGGGTTCGGCGCCCGTTACCTCGACCACCGCCGTCGCATCGGTCAACGGAAGGGACATCCTCTATACCGACTGGCAGCGCCGCGCACAGCAGCTCGTGCAGCAGACGCAGCAGCAGTCCGGTCGCACGCTCACGCAGGACGAGACGCGACGCCTCGACAATCAGGCGTTCGACGACATGATCTCGGAGCTCCTGCTGGAGCAGGAGTACAAGAAGCGCGGCATTCTCGTCTCCGACGCGGAGCTTCGGGACTATGCCCGCTTTGCGCCCCCGTCGTGGGTCCGGACCGCACCCGACTTGCAGACCGACGGTCGCTTCGATCCGTCCAAGTACCAGCGCCTGCTGTCCAGTGCGCAGGCACGCCAGTCCGGCTTGCTCTCCGCACTGGAGCAGTATTTCCGCAGCGAAGTCCCCAAGGAAAAATTGTTCGAGCAGGTCACCAGCGGACTGTACGTGACCGACGGTGACTTGTGGCGTGCATGGCAGGATGCCAACGACAGCGCAACCGTGAGCTTCGTGGCGTTCGCGGCGCACCAGACCGCCGCCGACAGCAATGTCGCCGACGCGGACCTGCACTCGTACTATGACGCGCACAAGGCCGAATTCGACGGGCCAGGTCATGCGTCCATCAGCGTGCTCCACATTCCGCGCGTCACCACCGCCGCTGATACGGCAGCGGTACGCGATCACATTGCGCGGCTGCGCGCGGAAATCGCCGGCGGCGCCAAGTTCGAGGATGTGGCGAAACGCGAGTCCAACGACACGGTGTCCGCCGCGAATGGCGGCGACCTGGGCAAGGGAGCCAAGGGTCGATTCGTGCCCGACTTCGAGAAGGCGGCCTACGCCCTCAAGGCTGGCGAGGTATCGGCACCAGTGCTGACACCGTTTGGCTACCATCTCATCAAGGTGGACTCGCGCACGGGCGATACCCTTGCGCTGCGACACCTCCTGCTCCGCCTCCAGCCCAGTGATTCCGCCACGGCCAAGGTCGACCGCGTTGCGGATCAGCTCGCGAAGCTGGTGTCAGGCAGCGATCAACCCACGAAGTTCGACGACGCGGCCAGGCAGCTTGGCCTCACGCCATTTCGCGTGCAGGTGTCCGAGAACGTACCCGCGCAGTACAACGGCAAGGACGTGCCAAGCGCGAGTGCCTGGGCCTTCGGCGGTGCGAAGGTGGGCGAGACGAGCGACCTGTTCGATGGTGAGGACGGCTACTACGTGGCCCGGCTGGATTCCATCGCGGAGGGCGGAAAGACCTTCAATGCCGCGAAGGCGGCGGTGCGTGGTCGCGTCGCACGGGATCGGGCCATCGAGCGGTCCATTCCGGCGGCGCAAGGCCTCGCCACGGCCGCGCGGGGCTCCTCGCTGGAAGCAGCCGCCGCGGCAGCCAAGCTGACTGTGGCAACCACCGGGATGGTGACGCGTGCCGGCGCCGCTCGGCAGTTCGGCAGTCTTGGCGAGGCAGTGGGCTCCGCCTTCGTCGCCCCGCTGAACGAGGTGAATGGACCAGTGCGCCAGTCAGACGGCGTGTTCGTCACGCGCACCGACGCACGCAGGCCGAGCGACAAGACGCGGTTCGAGGCGGAGAAGAAGGTCCTGCGCGGACGCCGTGTGCAGCAGATGCGCGACCAATGGATTCAGATGTACCTGGCAGACCTGCGCAAGAGCGCGACCGTCAAGGACCGCCGGAAGGACCTGAACGCGCAACTGCGGAGACAAAGCACCTCGTGAAGGATCGAGCAATCTGACGGGGCACAGAGCAAAGGGCACACCGGACGTCTTCGGTGTGCCCTTTTCGCATCGTCCCTGCAAGCCGATCAGATCAGGCGCTTCGGCTCCGGGCGCACTTCCTCCGCCACGTCGCGGCGCATGATCGGCTCACCAGCGGGCAGGCGGGGCTCCACGCGGGGCTCGACGCGGGGCTCCGGCTCCGTGATGGACCGCTCCACGTCACCCACGTTCTTCTTGAATTCACGAATTCCCTTGCCGAACGAGGCGCTGATTTCGGGAATGCGCTTGGCACCGAACAGGACGAGCACAATGACGAGGATGACCATCAACTCGCCCATACCGAGATTGCCGAACATGGATTCTCCTTAGAAAAGCGACCGGGCTATCAGATAGGCAATGAGCACGCCAGACAGGCTCAAGAGACTCACGTCGAGCGCGACAGGGCCAAGGGAAAACTTGAGAATGACCAGATCCAGCGAGACCGGGCCAACGGAGGGCTGCACGCTGGTGGTGAAGAACTCCTTCACCGCCCCGGACGGAAGGAATTTGCGTGCCACCTGCGTCATCGCACCGCCAACCACGAAGCCGATGGCCAGCGTCACGGCGTGGAACACCGGACGGTGCCTTGAAGATCCCCGAGGTGCCATTAGGAGCGCCGGTCCATGACGTAGAGGATAGCATCCGCAAGCGCCGTGCGCGCCTGCGTGTCGGGCAGGCGGTCGAGCGCGTCCTCCGCCTCCCGGGCGAACTGTTCGCCGCGACGGCGGGCATCGTCGATGCCCCCGTGACGCGCGACGAGTGCAACGACCTCCGCCACCTGCGCATCACCGGGCGCGTCCATGGCGAACAACGCGTCCACCACGCCACGATCTGACCGAGACAGGCGCGGGAGCGCGGCAATGAGCGGCAATGTCACCTTGTGCTCCTTGAGGTCGAGGCCCGAAGGCTTTCCGGTCACGGACGCGGTTTCCGTGTAATCCAGAATGTCATCCGCTACCTGAAACGCCATACCGAGCCGTTCACCGTACAGGCGCAGCGCCCGACGGTGCTGTATCGCACCGCACATCGCGCCCGTCTCGCAGGCCGCACTGAGGAGCGACGCGGTCTTGGCCTGGATGAGCATGTCGTAATCTTCCACGGTGAACGCGAGCGTATCGACCGCGGCGAGTTGGCGCATCTCCCCGATCGTGAGCTGCGTCGACACATGCGTGAGCACGCGCATCAGGTCGAGATCGCCCAGGCTCACGAGCGCCTCCAAGGCGCGCGAGTACAGGAAATCTCCCATGATCACGCTGACCTGGTGGCTGAACAACGAGTTCACGGTGGGCAAGCCGCGCCGCAGTGCTGAATGGTCGACGGAGTCGTCGTGCACCAGCGACGCGAGGTGCATGAGCTCCAGCACAGCGGCCAGCGTGACAACGCGCTCGTCCGGCGTCTCGGCGGTCTCGCTGGCGAGGAGCGCGAGCGTGGGCCGGAACATCTTGCCCCGAATCTGGAGGAGGTGGCTGCTCACCTGTTCGATGAGCGGCTGATCCGCGGTCACGACGCGTCGCATTTCCAGCACGACCGCTTCACGGCGTTCCTGCACGGGCGCCTGAATTTCGCGCCACGCCGCCGTGGGCTGCGTGCGCGTCCGCAGCGCCGCTCCGCTCACGATGCCGCTCCTTCCACGGCCGCAAGCCGTTCGCCGACGTCCTGGAACTGGATGTCGACCACGAACACGCGCTGGTAGAACTCGATGGCGGCGTCGCGCTGGCCGCGCTCCTGCGCGCAGCGGCCCAGCAGGTACAGCACCCCGATGAGATGGCTCTCACTCATGCCCGGCTCGTGCAGCGCGCGGCCGAGAATGGTGGCCGCCATGGGATACTGCTCCTTCTCGATGAAGCAGAGGCCAAGGGCCTCGTACGTGGGCACGCGGTTGGCGGGCGCCCGCAGTGCCTTCTGAAACTCGGAGATGGCTTCGTCCAGCAACCCCATCTCCTTGAACGCCACGCCGAGATCGTAATGGCTCTGGTGGTCTTCTTCCTCGACGTTTTCGGAAATGCCCTGCTTGAACTTCTTGAGCATGTCCTGGAAGTCGGCTTCCTCATCGCCCGTGGGCTCCTGTTCGGCCACCACCATGCGCGTGTCCTTTGGCGCCTCATCGTCCCGGAGCCAGTCGCCCAGGTTGATGTATTCATCATCCGGCGTGACGGCGGGCGCGGACAGCGTGCCCGCCGCTGGTGTCGAAGCGCGCGGGATGCCGACCGCATGTCGCGACGACGGAGCAACGGGCACCTCGGCGGCCGGCTCGTCGGGAAAGCTCTCGAATGCCGCCTGCGCACGCAGGTCGTCTGGTGACAGGTCGATGACGCGCTGGTAGATGGCGCGCGACTTGTCCATCTGTCCGGCGCGGAACAGCGCGTCGGCCAACTGGAGGTACGCCTCGATCAACTGACTGCGATCGTCGGTGCGGAACGCGTATTCGACGCGCTTCTGGTGGTGGCGCACGGATGCCGGATTGAGCAGCACGATCTCGTCCGCCAGCTTGGACGCCGCGACGAGGTCGTCGTTCCGTTCGAAGCCGACCATCGCGGTCTCGAGCTCACGCAACCCGCCGTCCCGATCGCCCGATTCGAGCATGGCTTCGGCCAGGCGGCGGCGGAGCGCATGGTCGTCCGGGTCCGCCTCCGACAGGGCCTGTAACAGCCCGACATCCTTCGCCGCAATGACGGTGGACTGGCGGCGCGCAGGCGCGGGCGTCCGCATCGCGTCGAAGTCCGCGTCGGGCGCTTCGCCCGCACCAATGCGCGCGTCCACCTCGGGAGCGTCAGCCGCCGAGTCATCGAGCCGCTCGAGTGGCAACTCGTCGGCCAGGGGCAAATCGAGTTCGATGGCTTCCAGCTCCACGCTGTTCCGGGAGAGGTCGCCCACTGCCTCGCCGGCATGCGGCAAGTCCAGATCCATGAACGGGACGTCCTCCACCGCCTGCGCGCCCGATACTGGCGTACCGTCGGGCATGATGAGCTGGAGGTCACCACCGATGGACTCGCCGTCGTCGCTATCGTCTGTCAGTTGGCCGTCATCGTCGACCACGAGTTCCTTGTCGTCCTCCAGCATCGGGAGCCCCATCAGGGAGGGGCTGCTGCGAGGCGCAGGCGCGTTGTCCGCGACGGCGGGCACTTCGCCACCGAGGTCGATCTCGCCAAAATCGATGACGTCCGACGAACCCTGTCGAGGTGCCGCTGGGGGCAGGTCCAGATCGAGAAACTCGTCCGTACCTGGCACATCTTCCGATGAGGTCGGGGCCGGCGCGGAAGCAAAGCTGGTCGGCTCGAAATCCAGGAGATCGTTGGCCCCCGCCGTCGGGGTGGCCTCGAACGGCGTGCTTTCGAGGCCGTGAAGCAAGCTACCGGTGGACATCGCACCGGAGTTCCGGTCGAATTCATCCGCCCGCGTGAGACCATCCAGGACCGCCGGCTCCATGACGGGCGTTTCGAGGATGTCGGCGAGACGCTCTGGCGAAGCCTGGATCAACACCGGAATCGCCGGCGAAACGAGGGGTGTGGCATGCGGATCCACGACTCCAGCCGCGGGGAACCGCATG
>JACMOE010000729.1 GCA_014378185.1 Gemmatimonadaceae bacterium
GTGGTCGCGGTCACTTCATAGATGATGCGGAACTTCGCCGAACCGGGCGCGAGCAGTTCATACCGGGTGTAGGCGTCGGATTCGGTCTGGCGGGCGGGGCTCTGGGCCGCGGCGGATGTCGCGGCCGCGAGCAGCAGCTGCAGGGAGAGGAGTGATCGCATGGCGGTGAAGATGCGGCTCTGGCGCACGGCGGGTAAGGCCGAGCTGCCGCCGCGGAGATCAGCCCGTTCATCGATGGTCAGAGCGAACGCGCCAACCCAAAAGGGTTTACTCCTGGTACCACCACGCCGGCCAGCCGTTCGTGTTGGATTGGATTCTTCTGCGTCGGTGCCATCTTGGAAGCTACCTCCGATTGCCTGCCCCCCGACACTCCCGGGGATTTCTCCGATCACTCCACCACTCACAGTGTGTTGTCACCATTTCAGCGCGATGGGCGACGCAGACGCCCCAGGCAAGCAAGCGTCCGGCTGAGCCACATTTCCGGTCAGCGACAGTTACGGTCCCAATGCCCCGCAGGCGCGCACTCGCTCTCGCCGTAGAAATTCGATCGTCCCTCCGCGACGGGGTAGCCGCTCGCGCTCAGAATCACCGGCGACCCCACAACGTGGCATCGCGCGCGCCGATCCGCGCGATGTACTCGATCGGCCCCCCCTCCGTGATCGTCGTGAAGCGGATCGTATCGTGAACGAGTGTGATTTCTCGCATCGGGTACGGCCCACTTGCAGCCCCTTCACCCATTACGAGTGCGCCAACCAGGCCCGTGCTCGTTTCGGCAAGAAGCAATTCCTTGCCGAGAAGGTCCCCTGTCTCCGCATGCGTCGACAGTGTGGAATAGACGCCGTCAGGCGCCGTCCTGCGCTCGTGCGAAAGAAGCGGGTGCAGTGTGATCCGGGTAGTGTCAGCGGCCGCGCGCCCCGGACGAACTGTCCGCACGGTGGGCCGTGCCCCTCCCTCACCCGTGACTGGCCCGTCTATCTCGGAGACCCGGCCGGATGGCTCGAGGTTGGCGCGCCAGCGGATCGAGTCCGCTGGCTCACCACGGTCGCGGCACAGTCGCGTGAGCCCCGGTGGTTCGTAAATCTTTGCGGAGTCGGCCCCGAATTGAACGAACCAGGCTCGCGGACCGTATGCGTCGACGCTCTCTCCGTACCACCAATCGGCAGTGGGTCGATCGGACGGCAGCGTCCGGACCGGCACCGCTGCAGGCGTACTGGCCTTTGCGTCATTTTGCGGTGGGCGATCGCACGCCACAGCAAACGCCACTCCCGTGAACAGCAGCGTCAACGACACGCCCAGCGCGACGCACCGCAGGTTGTGCTTCATCGTGTCACAGGGGACGGCCGCAAGCCACGGCAAACGCCACTCCACGACGAGCGTTCCTCACGCGCTACTGGGCGCGGGCCAATCATTGGCTCTCAACTGCTTCTCACTTCGTTCCGGACGAGCCGGAGCTTGCCTGCACCGCAGGTCCTGTCGCCTTGAGCAGAATCCCGGCTAATAAGCCAGCCATTCCGCCTGCCGCAAGTACCACTGCAGTCGCGACCAGGTCGGAGTTGCCTTTTGAACCAACGGTTGGAGCGATTGCCGCCTGCAAGGCATTGATGCCCACAAACACACTGGCCGCGGAAATCCCGGTAAGGACCGCCTGCAGCTTTGTTGGATACCCGTGCCGCAATTGTACTCGATAGAGAATATTGAAGATAAGTCCGCCCGTCGCTCCGAACATGAGTCCCATGGCAAGGAATACAACCGCCTCTCCGGCCGCCGACTCTACATGATCCAGATACACTTTCAGGCCGAGCGCGAAACCGAGGCACACCCAGACTGCGAGTGATTTGAGCATCGCCGACAATGCTATGAGCGACCTGGCTCGTAGGGGTCGCACGGAGTCTGGACTCATGTGCGCGTCCAGAACCCGCGGCGCTCTGTTTTGATCTCGACCGCAAAGAGCAGGTCGGACGCCGAGCGGCGACATAGTGCCGTCGACCCCGCCCACCCCCATGCGAATCCTCGCGGTGCGGTCGTTTGAAGCCGCAGATCAACTATCTGAACGTTTGCGGGCAGTGTCAATGCGAACGTCCTGAGAGCGGGGTCGTTTGACCGAATCGCCTCGACGAGCGACATCGCATCGTCCGCACGATCCCGAGCGCGCGGGGCCGCTCGACGGAATGTCCGGGGACAGCTCGTTGCAGCGCGTTTGAGTCGGCAAGGCCCGGCAACTCAGATCACCGACGACCGAGGTGATCTGTCCGTCCGGCGTGATCGCACGTACGACCGGTTTGTAATCTTCGCCGACATACAGTGTACCGTCCGCGCCCATCGCCAGCACGCCGGCCGACTCGAACGTCGTCCGCGCGGGACCATTATCGGCCGCACCGAAGAGTCACGATGCAAACGCATCGCTCTGCGTGGGCGCCTTCAACGAGTACGCGTCCACAGCATGACGGAAAGTAAGTGTCCGACTGGACCGGGGAAATAGAATCCGCTCAGACCAGTGCTGAGAGAAGCTTGCAAGAACAAGTGCGGCACTGATCGCCACAGATATAAGCAACAATCCCTTTTGAAGTATTTCCGCTTGCAGTACCCAATGAAGCGGGAGCATCGGGGTATCAGCCCTTAGCAAGACCTTCCGAATGCCAGAGCGGACATATCGGTCATAAAGCAAGGTCGCAAGGAGAAGATTCGTGACCAAGCCAAAGCCCGCGCACCACCGAACAAGGCAAACAATCGCTCGCGACGTCATTCGCAGATACCTCACTATAGATCACGCCCGTGATGGCGCGGACATTGGACCGCCAACCTCGATGTCAACGTGCTTTATCGCAGTGGGGAACAAGCTCACTTCGCTTGCATCACTCCGGTCTCTCATCCTCGGCGTCGAGCAATTTGTCGCCGGGGACCGTCTGAGATTCCTTCTTCCAGATTGACGTGAGGAACGATCCGATGGCCCAGAGCATCGTCCCCACACCCAAAAGCATAGCACCAAACGCGATGACGGCTGCCGACTTTGCTGGAAACCCGTCAACGCTGTCTCCCGCAACCAGCGCCACTAGGAACGCGATGCAGACCCCTAGCGCTCCAATGCCCATCAGTCGGATAAACACTTGACGATGAGGTTTCGATGCGAATGGCATTCTCTCCTTCCTATTTTTGATGCCCCTTTGGCAGCGGCACTGTTCACTTACATGAATTCAGAAGCAGTCGTCGAAGCAGCGGGATGGAAGGCGTAGCCAGTGTCCCGGACGCATATCGGCCAAGTGATGCCTGTATTCCCCAGCCCACACCCATTTTCGGAGCTATTGAGCTCGAGCCCCCCCAGCGGCCACCATCCTCGCGCGAGACGCTTACGCCGCCCGACTCTCCAAGGCCAGCGTTAACCTGCGCCACCGTTCCTGTTGAGGTGCCTCCTCCTGTCGGAATCACCGACCCGCGGCCTGCTGCTACACCAATACCGACGCCTGCAAAGGCGCCAAGTCCGGCGCTTATCGAGCCGGTCCCCTGAACAAATATGCGCCCCCCGCTTGTGATTCCAGCGCCAAAGTTTACTCCGAAGAACCCGCCTGGGAGGCCGAGCCAATCTTCCACTCGATGCGGAGGTCGAAGTCGCCGAACTCCTCCTTCGACACGATGTCCTCGACGGGCGTGCTCTTGGTGATGATGCCGTTGGCGACATGCCAGCCGGCGGGCACCGTGGCCTCCTTGTATCCGCGCCACGCATCCATGCTCGTCCCATCGAACAGCAAACGCCACCCGTCGGCACGCTCGGCCGCAGTGAGCTCGTTCATCGACGTGGACACCACCATGGGCGCCGGCCGGGATTCAACGGCCGGCGCGCTGGAACAGCCCGCGAAGGCAACGGCGAGTGCGGCAGCGACGGTCGCCCGCAGGCAGGTATCAACGGTCATGGCAATCCTCGAGATTCACGTGCGGTGACGTGCTGGCGGCGCGGCCCCTGGCACGGTGCCGCTTGACCATCCGGTGGCCAGCATCGAATATCCGCGCGGGCGCCCACTTGGCAACTGCACACGGTGAGTTCACGATGCATGGACATTCGGCAGCAACAGTACTGGCGGTTCTCCTTCCCCTCGCGCTCGCCATTCCGCCAGCGCAGGCGCAAGGTCCAACGGTGGTCATTCGCGCTGGTCGTATGCTCGACGGACGCGGCGGAACCTCTTCGAGCACCGACGTCGTCGTGGCGGGTGGCCGCATTTCGACCGTGTCTCCGCGCGGTGCGCAACCGGCGACGTACGACCTCTCCCGCTACACGGTGCTCCCCGGCCTCATCGACGGCCACGACCACGTGGCCTGGCACTTCACTGCGGCGGGCCGCTTCCATACGTCGGCCGATGGCGAAACGCCATGGGACGAGGCACTCGCCGCGGCAGGCAACGCCAACGTCACGCTGCTTGCCGGATTCACCACCATCGCCAGCCCGGGCTCGACGACGGACGCGCCGCTCCGCGACGCCATCACACGCGGTGTGATCCCCGGCCCTCGCCTCCTCACCTCGCTCGAGCCTCTCTCATCCGCTCGGCTCACCCCCGACTCCATCCGCGCCATCATCCGGCAGCGCAAGGCCGAGGGGGCGGACTTCATCAAGATCTTTGCGTCGCTCAGCATTCGCGATGGCGGCAAGCAGACGTGGAGCGACGAACAGCTCGCGGCGGGCTGCGGCGAGGCCAAGGCGCTTGGCCTGCGCACCATGATCCACGCGCACAGCGCCGAGTCGATGCGGGCGGCGACGTTGGCGGGGTGCACGCAGATCGAGCACGGTGTGTTCGCCACGCAGGACGTACTGACGCTCATGGCGCAGCGCGGTACGTATTTCGATCCGCAGTGCGGATTGGTGTTCCACAACTATCTGGACAACCGTGCGAAGTACGACGGCATCGGCAACTACAACGCGGTGGGCTTTGCGTCGATGGAGAAGGCGCTGCCGATGGCGGCCAACGTGATCCGCATGGCGTCGCGCACACCGGGGCTGAAGATGGTGTTCGGCACGGATGCGGTGGCGGGCGCGCATGGGCGCAATGCGGAAGAACTCACCTGCCGCGCAGCTCAAGGCGGTCAGGACGAGATGGCGGCGATCGTCTCGGCCACATCATTGAATGCGGAGGCGATTGGTCTGGGGCGCGAGATCGGGAGTATTGCTCCTGGCTATCAGGCGGACATCATCGCCGTGGATGGCGATCCCGCCAAGGACATCACGGCGCTGGGCCGCGTGGTGTTCGTGATGAAGGGTGGAGTGGTGTACAAGCATCCGTGATGAAGGGTGGAGTGGTGAACAAGCATCCGTGATTTGTCGTGCTGTGGGCAGCGGAGGGCCTGGTTTTTGGAAGATACAAAACAGGAGGGTCCCCTCGCCCCCGA
>JACMOE010000730.1 GCA_014378185.1 Gemmatimonadaceae bacterium
ACGATCACGATGGATCATCAGGGCGGGACGCCAACCTCGAATGCGCTGGCGACCTCGCCTAGAGCAACGCTCGGACCAAACTGCACGATCTCCCTAAGTTCTTTCATAGCAATCGGTTGCATTGGTGCGTACACTGGGAATTGTGTTCCAGGCCGCCGGATTCTGCCACCTTGCGGGCACTTTGCAATACCCCGTGCTGCCCGGCGACTCCCTCACCTGGTGCCCCCGGCAAGAACCCGGTTGGCCTCCGCCACAGCTGCCCGCATGAGCCGGACGTCGCGCGCCGGCACGAAGCGCAGTCCTGCCAGTGCCTCGCGACGAACGTCCTGCCAGCGGCCGAGCTTCGCCAGGCAGTACACGTACTCGTACCGCCCCTGCCCCGACTCGGGTTCCACGCCGAACGTCCACTCGAACAGCGTGACGGCCGGCGCCCAGAGCCCCGCTCGCGTGTAGGCGTCTGCCACCCACAGGGTCATGCCCGCATCATATGGGAAGATGCGGATGGCATGCCGGTATTCGCGCTCCATCTCCACGAAGTGGCCCTGGATCACCTTCTGCCTCGCATGGAGATAGTGGGCCCGGTACCCATTGGGCGCATCATGGATGAGCGCCACGAAGAAGGTTGCATTGCTTTTCCAGATGCGCTGACGGTCGATCGTGCGCGCGAGGCCCGCGACCAGCAGCAGCCCGAGTGCGGTGGCCGCCAGGCGCCGGCGGGTTGGCGCGGCATGCGTGCGCAGCTGTTCCGCCAGCGCTCCCGCCATCAGCACGGCACCCACGCTCGGGAAGAACAGCGTGCGCTCGGCGGTGACGAATCCGGCTGGCACCAGCAGGTTGCTCACGGGGAGAAACGCGATGGTGATCCAGGCGAGGCCGAAGCTCACCACGGGCGCGCGCCGGCGGAGTGCGATCATCATGACGATGGTGGCCACGCAGATGAACAGGCCGGGAAGCTGCGACAGCGCTGGTCCCTCGGCGATGCGAACGTCGGCTGGCGAATAGTCTGCGCTCAGGTGCGTGGGAAAGAGGATGAGCTGCGCGATGCGAGGCATCTCGTTCATCATCGTCCCTACGCGATCCGCTGTACTCATCCTGAGGAATCGAAAGACGGGAAAGGGCAGGAATCCGGCGAGATCCTTCTGCACGAGACCCCGCACGTAGAAGTACGCCAGGATCACCGCCGTGAAGGTGAGGAACAGGGGACGCAGCACACGCACGCGAGTGCGCCAGTCGTCGCCGCGGATCACGGTCGCCTCGGCCGCCAGCAGCAGGGGCGGCAGCACCACGGCGTGTTCCTTCGTGAAGAGTGCCACCACGAACAGCACCGTGATGGCGCACACGTCACGGCCGGCCAGTGCAGGCGCAGCACGCCGGCGCACGTACAGCCCCACCGCACTCGCGAGGCACAGGGCGACGATCAACTCGGACTGACCCACGATGTTACCGGTGACTTCGACGTGCACCGGATGCACCGCGAACAATGCGCTGGCCACGAGAGCGCCGAATCGTGGCAGGATCGCCAGTGCGCACCAGTAGACGGCCAGCACGGTGGCGACCGCGAGCAGGATGTTGACGAGGTGGAACACCCAGGGCGCGCCGTGCGCCGCAACCCATTGCATCGTGAACAGCGACATCACGATGGGCCGATAGCCATCCCCGCCATAGTTCGGCGGCCAGTACGTCTCGATGAAGAGTCGAGGCAGGTGCGACAGGGCATGCACGCGATCGTTCTCGAAGACCACCGCGCGATCGTCGTACGTGAAATCGTGACCGATGGTGGTGACCGTCCCAGCCAGCGCCAGCAGCGCGAGCGTGGCGACGGGTATCCAGCGCCGCCGCTCGTCCGTCATCGCGTGAGGTTGAACTTGAGGGTGTGCCAGAACGCCGCGATCCCGTCGCGCCAGTTGATCTTCTTGCCCTCCGCGTAGGTGCGGCCGGCGTAGGATACCGGCACCTCATAGATGCGAGCGTATCGCTGCGCGTGTTGTGCCGTGAACTCCCTCTCGGAACCCAATCGGACCCACGTGTGGGGCAACGAGCGCCCCAGGTCGCCGCCCACCCCCCTTGA
>JACMOE010000074.1 GCA_014378185.1 Gemmatimonadaceae bacterium
AGGCGGCGATGCGTGGCAGCTCGGGATCACCGTCGCCCGGGGTCGTGGCAACGGCGGCGCCCAAGGCAAACTGGCTTGCGAGACGAAAAAATTGGCGCCACGACTCGTCAACGCTGGTCGGGTCAGCCCTGAAGGCCTCGAACTGTTCAGCGATGTAGCCGTCGTTGAAGGCGCTGGTAGTGATTGGGGTGTCAGCCATGTGCCAAATCTACTGTCCCTTCGCTCCGGATTGCCCCCGCGCCGCACCAGAGATCTCGTCCCCAACCACGCCGCTCGGCGTGGCCGTCCGGAGTGGCTGACCTGCCGCCTCGCCGGCGACGTCACTCGCCCAATCGCCACACACCCAAGCCAACGCGCGCTGTCGGACATCTCCGGATCGACATAACCAAGCTCGGCTGTAGCAAACAGTCCACAGGTGCAGTATGGCGAACACATCAGTAAAAGGTAACATTCTCCGGTTCGTGAACGCTCGAAAGCGAGTAACACGTTCTGCTGCATATAGTTAGCCGAAACAATCGTCGGACGATTCGACGCCGGAACCGAGTGACCGGAACTGGTACGGGGCGTGCCCTTGATGAGATCGCTGCCGATCCGGGACGCTCCCGTCGCCGCACGGTTTCCTCGTCAGGAGTTATCAGCTATGCGCAACCTTCGCCGCTCGATCGCATCCGCCCTGTTCATCGTGACGGCGCCGGCTTCGCTCGCCGCGCAGGCATTCGCCGGCACTGGCATCGCGAGCAACGTCTCGGGTGGTGTGGACACCCGCTGGCAGGTCAGCTGCCGGGCACTGAGCGGCTTGCAGCTTGCCGCGGCACCATGCAACAGCACGAGCGCATCACCGTTCACACAGGCGTCGGTGATCACCGCAGCGCCCGGGGGTTGGGCCGCAGTACCGCTGGGGCCAAATGGCCTCCGCTACATCGGCGCGCTGCCCAGCGGCTCGGTCGGCAACTCGATTGCTGAGAATGCCTCGTACGAGTACACCTTCCGGACCACCTTCTCCATCAGCGCTGGCGATCTGTCCGGCGCACAACTGGAGCTGAGTCCACTGCGCATCGACAACTACTGGGTGGGCTTCACCTTGAACGGCGGTGCACTGAATGCGGGTGCGATCACGCCGACTCCGCTGCCGCCGAACGGAGGCAACTGGGCCACGCCATTCTCGATGATCATCAACTCGGGCTTCGTCGCCGGTGTGAACACACTCGAGATCACGCTCACGGGCAACGGCCAGACGGATGGCCTGCTGCTGGATGGTCGCGTGAACGTGGTGCCGGAGCCGTCGACGTATGCGCTGATGGCAACTGGTCTCGTCGGTTTGGTCGGCGTGGCTCGTCGCCGGCGGAACGTGACGGCGTAAGCAGCCATGTGCTGTCGCCTGACGGCACTACGCTGCCGTCCCGGGTGATGACCACCATCTGACCGATCCCGAACCCGACGACTCTGCGCACTGAGTCGTCAGGTTCGTGCGTCATGGCAGCGAAACCGGAACCACGCGGCGCCGCAGCCTCTTGAATAGGCATGGCATCCAAGCGTCCGAACAGAGCCCGACCGCCCTCCGAGCGCCCCAGCAAGGACTGTCTGGCCTGTGGCCGGCCGTTCAGCTGGCGGAAGAAGTGGGAGCGGGACTGGGAGAACGTGAGGTACTGCTCGGATCGGTGTCGGGGGGCGGGGGCGAAGTAGAGATTCGGGCGACCGTTCAGTCGGCACCGACCAGCTGGAAGGCTGCGAAGTATTTCGGATCAGAGAATCCCGGCGTCCGCCGTACCGCTTCCTGCGCGAGCTGTAGCGCTCGTGCCTTCGGCACGGGATTGACGGGATGCAGCCAGTACTCATAAAAGCGCTCCATCAGCAGTCGCGTCGCCTTGTCGTCAACGTTCCAAAGGCTGACGAGGACGCGGCGCGCGCTCCTTTGGCGAGAAAGGCGCGCTGCAGTCCAATGCTGCCCTCCGCGCGCGTCAGATTTCCCAGACCCGTTTGACAGGCACTCAGCACGACTAACTCGGCCCGCAGGGCGAGCGCGCGTTCATCCATGAGTTCGCCCAGTGTGAGGAGTCCATCCTGCAGCGAATCCGGCGCGAACGCCACGAACGAGCGGCGAGCGGACGCAGCGGAGCCGAACCCGAGGCCGTGCGTCGCGAAATGGATCAGTGGCGCATCGACCATGCGACGCCGTACGGCGCTCTCCGTTGCCGTTTTCCCCGTCAGCGTGCGCACACCCAACAGTGTCCCGATTCGCTGCGACTCAGCTTCCGCACCAGGGAGTGATCGCAGCCGGGAACGGGTGGTCCATCGGCCGCTGTAGACGAACGGCATGGCCGGATTGCCCACCACCAGCGCCGACGACGCCACGCTCCCTGCTGCACCGCGCCGGCCCTGTGCCACGGCGACACGCGGCCGAGCTTCGGAGGCGCGCAGCGCGGTGAACGAGGGGGCGTAGCGCAGGGGATTGCGGGTCCCGAGCGCAACGCGTTGCACCGACGACGTGCGGCGCGCGCCAGCCGGTGTCGATGCACGCCGTGTCGCGGCGAACCTGTCGCGACCGACGGTCAGCGCGGCAAACGGAAGTAAGCCGATGGTGCCATGTGGCACGATGACGATCGGCGTACCGGCGGGCACGGTGGCTTCGAGGTTGGCCGTCAGCAGGAGTGCGGCGAGGCGCTTCCAGTCGTCGACGGGATACCGCGTCGACAGCAGCGAATCCGACGATAGGCTGAGTTCATCGGGATTCAGCGGCGCACTGCGCGCATCGTCGGCGCCGAGTGAGCGACGCGACGAGCGAATTAATTGAGCCAGCTCGGCCTCGGTGATCCTGACGGGTGGCTGCAGGTGCAGCGCACCGGAGGGTTCGAGAAACCAGGTGAACAGCGTATCACCGGCGTGCAGGTACGACAGCGCGGCGGTCCTCGATGCGCGCAGGGGTGCCAGTAATGAATCCACATCGATCGAGAGGTCACGGCCGACGACCGGCCGAAACTGCGCGAGCCCGCGAACCCGCTCCGACGACTGCAGGCGCGTGACCATGTCGACCAGCGATTGCGCGCGGCCCCGCTCAATCGCGCCGAGCGCCGACGCTGCACTGCGCGCGCTCCCCACTTCCGCGCGTCGTCCGGCCCAGGCGCGTGCCCAGCCGCCGAAGACGTCGACTTGGTCCTCGAGGAAAGCGACGGCATTCTCATCTTCGCCAGCACCGCGACGCGCCAGATCGACGACGGCGGCAGCGGAGTCGAAATACATGACGGCACGGTCCAGCTGCTTCTGCTCATTACCCGTCCTAAAAGACTCTGCCATTTCGGCGAGCGCGTTCCGAACACCACGCTTGTAGCCGACTTCACGCATGATCGAAATCGCAGATGCGTAATACGACCGTGCTGAGTCGGCAAGACCGGCAGATGAATAAACGTGTCCGAGCTGCGAGAGCGCACGTCCTTCGATCGTCCGGTTACGAGTACGCCGTGCAGACACGAGTGCCGCCCGCGCATTCACGAGCGCCGAATCCGTGCGCGCCATACCGACGAACGTGCGCGCCGTACCGACGAACGTGCGCGCAAGGTGCATGTGCACTACCGCCGGGACCGTGTCATACGCCCTCTGCTGATCCATTAGTGCGAGATTCGATCGAAGCATCGTCAGCACGGAGTCGTCAGCGCGTGTTCTCAGCCGCGAGTGCGCGAGGTGCAAAAGTTTCGTTGCCTGACCACGACGATTCTTCGTGATCAGATCCATCGACAGACCTCGAGTCAGGTGCGCACCCACTTTGCGCGCAATTACGGCCCCGTGAGCTCGAACACCCCGCCCGATCTCGCGGTCGTCGTCCTGCCCGCCGGTTCAACGACAGGGCTCACCCCATACACACTGCCGCCCCTCAACTACCTCGATCAACTCGCAGCGAAAGGCGGGCTGCGGGGCGCCTTGTTCGCAAACGTAGGCTACGGCGTTTCGACAGTCCTCACCGGCCGACCGGGATTTGGGTATGACGGGAACCGAAACACGTCCTTTTCTCCATTTCAGGCACTGCGTGGCAACCTGTTGATCCTGAACATGCAGACCGCAGCGACGGGCGAAGGCGGCGATTGCTTCGGTGATTCCGGCAGCCCGAAGTTTTTGGGCAGTGATCGCCGCATCGTGGTGGGGGTCGTATCGTGGGGTGACGCAACCTGCCGGGCAACCTCCGTGAACCACCGGGTCGACACAGAGGCGGCACGAGCCTTCCTGGGGCAATTCGTCGCACTGCCCTGAGGGTGCGAGCGACCAACGCACCGTAGCACTTTCGTTCAAGGCTGGTAAAAGCCAAACACAAAGCGTTTTGCAGCGGTGCAGACCTACCCCTCGATCCCGTAGAGCCCCACCTGAATCCCGCCGACTCGTGTCTTCAGGATCTCGGTGGTGGGTGACTGCAGCGCCTTCACGTGCGACTGCTCGGCCAGCAGCAGCGCCACGCGCCACTCGCTGAACGGGCCGCGGGCAAGCTTGCCGATCTGCACGAACAGGCCCGTCAGCGCATCGGAGTTGCCGACGCGTCGACCGTAGGGTGCATTACTGCACCAGGCACCGAATTCCGTCGGCGGCTCGATGTCCTCCAGCGTCTTCTGCTCGAAGCGCACCATGCCCTCCACACCCGCTCGCTCGGCGTTGGCAATGGACATGCGGATTGCGCCAGGATCGCGGTCGCTGCCGATGATGGGCAGATCCGCGACGTCCACACCGGCCGCCTTCGTCGCGCGACGCAACGCAGGCAGCACATCGCGGTCCGCACCGGGCCAGTGCTCGAAGGCGAAGGGGCGCGCGCGGCCGGGTGCCTGCTGGCGCGCAATCATCGCTGCCTCGATCGGAAAGGTGCCGGACCCGCACATCGGATCGATGAAGGCCTGCGAGCCATCGTAATCCGTGGCCAGCAGGCAGGCGGCAGCAACAGTCTCGCGCAGCGGCGCCTTGGCGACGGCCTGCCGATATCCGCGCCTGTGCAGCAGTTCGCCCGACGAGTCAGCGCTGACGGTGCAGACGTCGTTCACGATACGAACAAGGATGCGCTGCGCCTCATCGGTCGGCGCGTCCTCCTCGTCGCTGTCGGTGAGCCGGACGACCGGCGCATCGACCCCGAAGAACTTCGAGATCTGCCGCACGACCCGCTCTGCAACTGCGTCAGAATGGTAGAGCCGCGATTTCCGGCAGGTGACGCGCACCGCGATCGCCTGACCCGGCAGCAACACCTTGCCCCATGGAAGCTTCGACGCGCCCTTTTCGAGATCCGCAAAACCCTGCGCCTTGAACTCGCCGAGGCGCACGATCACGCGTGACGCCGTGCGCAACCAGAGGTTCACCAGCGCGATCGTCCGGAAATCGGCCGCGAAAGCCACGCCATCTGGCGTCGGCGGCTCGTGCGGAATGCCGAGTGCCGCCAATTCGGCGGCGGTGACGGGGGCGATGCCGGGAGCGGTGATCGCGAAGGCGGACCAGGTGGTAGACACGCGCGGAAGCTAGCGGTTCAGCGGCGGCGCGCATCGGCGGGCTGATTCAGCATTGCATGCGCCGAGGGGCGCTGCATTCGCATCGCCCCTCGATGTCGTTCTTGTGTCACGAGCCTGCTTACGGACGCCGCTGGCCGCCACTGCCGGCACCGCGACTCGGCTTGTCGATCGGCATACTTAAGCTCGACATCGTGTCGCGACGCATGGTGGGATCGTTGCGCAGCAGCGCGGTGTCGCTAGGCGTGTTCACGCCGGGCTGACTGTCCGCCATAGCCGCGGCCGCACTGTCGCGACCTGCCTCGTCACGCGTGCCGCCGCATGCGACGAGCGAGACCATTGCAAGTGCCACAAGGTTCAAGCGCAAGAATGTATTGGTCATGATGATGTGCTCCAGAGTGAGGTGTCGTCCACATGCACACTTTTGCACATCCCATGCCTTCGGTGCGAGCGCCAGCGTGGGTCGCACACCGAGTGAACTCGCAGTCACGCCGCAGCGTCCGCCGCGCGCCGGTGTCGGCCATACCAGCCGTACGCACGCACCAGCAGCAGCGCCGCAAACAGCGCGAAGTACACCAGTGGCCAGAACGTGTCCTTCTTCACGGCCCACAGATAATGCGTGGTGGCCGTCACCGCC
>JACMOE010000731.1 GCA_014378185.1 Gemmatimonadaceae bacterium
CGCCGAGACCGGATCGGTTTCGCTCGGTGGCGACAAGGGGTATTCCATCCTCGAGCAGCTCTGGACTCGGCCCACGTGCGAGGTGAACGGCCTGCTCAGCGGGTACACAGGCAAGGGTGCCAAGACGGTGCTTCCCGCCAAGGCGATGGCCAAGGAGAGCTGCCGTCTGGTGCCCAACCAGGATCCTGCCGTCGTCGAGTCGCTCATGAAGGCCCATGTGGCGCTCGTTGCGCCCCCCGGCGTTGCGGTGACCGTCACGCACTTGCACGGTGGACGCCCCTGGCGCGCCGAGCTCACTGGCCCCCTGTTCGACGCCGCGCGCCGCGCGCTCGCTGCCGCATTCGGCCGGGAGCCGGTGATCACGGGCGAGGGCGGCTCCATCCCCGTGGTCGGGGATTTCGAGCGGATCCTCGGCGCACCGGTGCTTCTTGTAGGTTTCGGCCTGCCCGGCGAGAATGCGCACGCCCCGGATGAATGGTTGAGCATGGAGAATTTCACCACCGGCATGCGCGCCATCGCCACGCTGTGGGACGAGCTGGCCAGTTTGTCGTCCTGAGCGAAGCGTAGGACCTGCTCTTTTTTCTGGATTCAAAACGGAGATTGACGATGGCCAAGCTGCAAGCAACCGAGTGGATCTGGCGCGACGGGGAATTCATCGCGTGGCAGGATGCCAACGTCCACGTGCTCTCGCATTCCATGCAGTTCGGCTCCTCCGTGTTCGAGGGCATCCGCTGCTACGCCACACCACGCGGGCCCGCCATCTTCCGACTGGAAGATCACCTGCAACGGATGATGAATTCGTGCAAGATCTACCGCATGGAGGTGCCATACAGCGTCGATGAGCTCGTGGCCGCAAGCTGCGAACTGGTCGAGAAGAACGGCCTCGATTCGTGCTACGTGCGCCCCATGGTGCTGCGTGGTTACGGCGCCGCCGGCATGGTGCCGTTCGACAGCCCGGTGGAAGTGTTCATCCCCTGCTGGCCCTGGGGCTCCTACCTCGGCGACCATGCGATGGAAAACGGTGCCGACGCGTGCGTTTCGACCTGGAATCGCATGGCGCCGAACACCACGCCGTCGATGGCCAAGGTGGCGGGCAATTATCTCGGTGGGCAGCTCATCAAGATGGAGGCGCTCGTCAACGGCTACGACGAGGCGATCGCGCTGGGTCCTGACGGCATGATCAGTGAAGGCTCGGGCCAGAACGTGTTTGTCGTCCAGAAGGGCGTCGTGCTCACCACGCCCACCAATGGCACGTTGCTGCCCGGCATCACGCGTGACAGCATCATCACGCTCGCGCGCGACGCAGGCATGGATGTGCGCGAGCAGCCCCTCCAGCGCGAGATGCTCTACACGGCCGACGAGATCTTCCTCACCGGCACCGCATCCGAAGTCACGCCGGTGCGCAGCGTGGACAAGATCAAGGTCGGCATCGGGCGCACGGGTGAGGTGACCAAGCTGCTCCAGCGCACGTTCATGGATCTGGTGCAGGGCAGGAGTGAGGATCGCCACAACTGGCTGTGCCACGTGCGCGCAGAGCGCGCGGCCGCCAAGTAGCACGAGTGTCCCGCACCGGCGACGTACCGCGTCGCCTGCCGTAACGACTTCGACTATCGGAGAATGACCGCGATGCCACGTCACCCACTTGTCATCGCGGCGTTGGCTGCGGCGCTCCCGCTGGCCGGCGCGCACGCCCAGGCCCGCCGGCCCATGGCAATCGAGGACCTCATCACCGCCGTCCGCGTGGGTGATCCCCAGCTGTCACCAGACGGCCGACGCGTGCTCTTTACGCGCACGACGACGGATGCATCGGCCGGGCGACGCAATGCGGACATCTGGACGGTGCCCGCCGATGGTTCCGCGCCCCCGACGCCGTTCATCACGAGCCCCAAGGGTGACGACACGCCTCGGTACCTGCCGGATGGCGGCGTCGCATTCCTCTCGTCTCGTGATGGCGCCACGCAGGTCTACGTCGCCGACGGCTCCGGTGCCAACGTCCGGGCTGTGACGCATCAGGCGGCGGGCGCACAGGGGCCGCTCGTCGTGTCGCCCAACGGCCGGATGGTGGCGTATGTCGTTGACGTGTTCCCGGCTTGTACCACCGACGCCTGCAACACACGCATGAGCGACTCGGCCGCGAAGGACCCGGTCAAGGTGCACACGCTGTCGCGCCTGCCCTTTCGCCACTGGTCCGACTGGTGGGAGTCCGTCCGGCACCATGTGTTCGTCACGGACATCGCATCGGGCGACACGCGCGATCTCACGCCGGGCGACTTCGACTCCCCGCCGCACAACTACGAGGACGGTGCCATCGCGTTCTCGTCCGACAGCCGCGAGCTCGCGTTCGTCTCCAAGCGCGGTGGAGCGAAGGACTCGGAGATGTGGACGACGAATCACGACGTCTGGACGGTGCCCGTTGCCGGCGGCGCCGTGCGGAAGGTGACGTCGAATCCCGCTGCCGACATGCAGCCCACCTATTCGCCCGACGGAAAGTGGCTGGTCGTGCGCGCGCAGCGGCGCGCCGGCTTCGAGGGCGATCGCTGGTACCTTGACGCGTACGACCGCACGTCGGGCGCGAAGCACACGCTGTTCACGTCACCCGACCTCTCCGTCGATGACTTCCACTTCTCCCCCGACGGACGCACGATCTGGTTCTCCTCGGCAAACAACGGCACGCAGAACCTGTATTCGGTGCCGGCATCCGGTGGCACGCCGGCACTTGCGGTGCAGGGTGGCGCCGTCGCTGCATTTCAACCGGGGTCGGGATTCATCGTCTACGCGCGGTCGTCGCTCGTCGCCCCGGCAGACATCTACCGCATGAATGCCGACGGCACCACGCGGCAGCTCACGAACGAGAACGCGGGCTGGCTCGCGATGGTCGATCTCCCGAAACCAAGGAGCATGACCGTCACCGGCGCAGCCGGCGCACGCGTGCAGTACTGGCTGCTCAGGCCCCCCAATTTCGACGCGTCGAAGAAATACCCCGTGGTGTTCATGCTGCATGGCGGACCGCAGGGCGACTGGGCCGACGGCTGGTCCAACCGATGGAATCCATCGCTCTGGGCGTCGCAGGGATGGATCGTCGCCGCACCCAACCCGCGCGGTTCCACGGGTTTTGGCCAGAAGTTCGTGGACGAGATTTCGCAGGATTGGTGCGGCAAGGTGATGACGGACTTCAACGCGGTTTTCGACGCGGTGGCCAGATCTCCGAACGCCGATGCATCGCGCATGGGCATCGCCGGTGCCAGCTATGGCGGATACGCGGTGAACTGGCTCATCGGCCACACCAATCGCTTCAAGGCGGCGGTGAGCCACGACGGAGTGTTCAACCTGGAGTCCATGTCGCTCACCACCGAGGAACTCTGGTTCACGGACTGGGAATTCGGCGGCGCACCATGGACGGCCGCGGCGCGGAAGAACTTCGCGCGCTGCTCGCCACATCTCTCGGCCAACAAGATTCGGACGCCCACGTTCGTCATCACCAACGAGCAGGATTTCCGCGTGCCGGTCGATCAGGGACTCCAGCTTTTCACGGCACTCCGCCGCAACGGCGTGCCCTCGAAAGGCCTTGTCTTCGAGAACGAGGGTCATTGGGTGCTCAACGCGCTCGACAGCCGCCGCTGGCACCAGGAGGTATTCGCCTGGATGCACAAGTATCTCGCGCCGGTCACGCCGTGACGCGCACCCGCCTGCTTAACGTTGCCGGGTGGCTGGCGTCATACTTCGTGAAGATGAATTCCTATTCCCGGAGACGCTTTCGATGAAGAAATCCCTTTTTACGGTTCTGACCGTTGCCGCTTTCGCGCTGGCGACTTCGGCAGGTTCTGCACATGCTCAGGGCACAGGCCACCGGCACTCGCCCACCGACGAGCAGCGCGCCGCACGGAAGGCAAAGCTCGAGGCGCTCACGCCCGCGCAACGTGACGCCATGAAGGCCCAGATGAAGGAGTATCGCGAGCAGCGGAAGTCGTTGATGGAGCAGGTAAAGGCCGGCAAGATCGACAGGAAGACCGCCGATGAGCAGCTCAAGGCGTGGCGCGAGGCGCACAAGCCGTCCAAGCCCTGACCGCTCGCCGCTCCATTGCACAGGTGTGACAACAACACCGTGGCGCTGCTCGCCGCGGTGTTGTTGTCAGGTCGTTACCTCTTCCCGCCCCTGCGCGCCGCCCGTACCTTAGCGCTACTCTAGTACCGGAGAGGCGCGCTCGATGGGTCAGCAAGTCGTCCAGGAGCGGATCATGGAGAGAACAGTGCGGCAACTCAAGACCATCTCGCTCGACGCCATTCCACGCGCCATCCAGAAGGCTGAGCGGTA
>JACMOE010000732.1 GCA_014378185.1 Gemmatimonadaceae bacterium
CGTGCTCGGCGAGGGAGACTCGGTCGGAGCGGACGCGCGCCTGGTTCAGGCGACGTCACTGCGCGTGCAGGAGGCCTCGCTGACGGGCGAGAGCGAAGCGGTGCTCAAGGATGCCAGCACGCTGCCTGAATTGGCGCCGCTCGGGGATCGGCTCGACATGGTCTTCAAGGGCACGGCCGTCGCGCAGGGAACGTGTCGCGCCTTGGTGACGGCGACCGGGATGGACACCGAGATGGGCTCGATTGCCGAAATGCTTGAAGCGACCGCAGAGGAGCCAACACCGCTGGAGAAAGAAATTGGACGCATCGGGCGCATGCTGAGTATCGCGGTAGTCGCAATTGCCGTCGTGGTGGTGGCGAGCATTCTGCTGATTTCCAACATCCGCAGCGCCGCCGACGTTATTCACGTCTTGCTCCTCGGTGTGTCTCTGGCGGTGGCGGCCGTACCCGAAGGGTTGTCGGCGATCCTTTCGGTGGTGCTTGCCCTAGGGGTGCAGCGGATGGCCAAGCACAACGCGATTGTCAAGAACCTGTCGTCGGTGGAAACGCTGGGCTCCGCCTCGGTCATCGCCTCAGACAAGACCGGCACCCTGACCCGCGCGGAAATGACCATCGAGCGGGTGATGACCGCATCGGGCGCCACCCATGTCACAGGGGTGGGCTACGCGCCCGAGGGGCAGGTGGAGCATGAAGGCGCCGCGCTCACGTCCGGACCGCTGCATGAGGAGATCGTCGTGACGCTGAGTGGCGGTAGCCTGGCCGGCGACGCTGACCTGCGCCAGGGGGAGGGCGGCGAGTGGGAGATTCACGGTGACCCCACCGAAGCAGCCTTCCTGGTGGCCGAACGCAAGCTGGGCGTTACCGAACGGCGCGCGCAACGTTTCGAGCGCATCGGTGAAATTCCCTTCACCTCCGAGCGCAAGATGATGTCGACGATCGAGATCGACCACGAACACGGCGACGAAGTTGTGGTGATCACCAAAGGCGCCCCGGACGTCCTGCTCGAGCGGTGTAACCGGGTGCGGATGGGGATGGATCTGGTCGACCTCGATGACGCGTGGCGGGCAAGGATATTGGCAGATGTCGACACGCTTTCCGACGCGGCGCTGCGCACCCTGGCTGTGGCCTATCGCCCGCTCGCTTCGGGCGAGGACATGCAGGCCACGGAATCGCTCGAACGCGACCTAGTGTTCGTGGGCACCGTCGGCATCATCGACCCACCACGCGAGGAGGCGGCGCTGGCCATTCACGAGGCGCGTCGGGCCGGCATCCGCGTGATCATGATCACTGGCGACCACCCGCGCACCGCCGCACGCATCGCCGCAGATCTCGGGATCGTGGAAGCTGGCGCAGCCGCGCTGACGGGGTCAGAGCTCGACGCACTCGACGACGCGGGCTTTGCCGAGGCAGTGCGCAAGACGTCCGTTTACGCCCGGGTGTCACCAGCGCACAAGTTGCGCATCGTCGACGCGCTGCAGGCCGACGGCAACATCGTGGCGATGACCGGCGACGGCGTCAACGACGCGCCCGCGCTGAAGGCGGCCGACATCGGCATCGCCATGGGGGTGACCGGGACTGAGGTGACGAAGGAAGCGGCCAAGATGATCCTCGCCGACGACAACTTCGCGACGATTGTTGAGGCGGTACGCGAAGGGCGCAGGATCCTGGACAATATCCGCAAG
>JACMOE010000733.1 GCA_014378185.1 Gemmatimonadaceae bacterium
CCGCGGCGGCTTCGGGGGCGATGGTCGTCCCCCAGGCTGATCGGCCCCGCAACGACAGAGCGAACTGGTGCTGCCAGCGGCGTGACCAAGTCGCGGGCAAGCTAGCCGCTGGTCCCGGTCGTTGTGACTTGCGCACCATGACTGTCCTCTGCGCCACCGCGGTTACTTCCCTTCATGCCTGCCGCGCGCTCCGCGTGGATCAGCCAACATACTATTTATGCAGTATTTGTGGCACCGTGGCATCGTGTCTGCCTGTGTAGGTGGCATGCCATATCGACCTGCACGATTCGCCGCCGCCTTCGCCGCTCTTTCGTTCACCGCCGCGCTCGCTGTGCCCGCGCAGGCGCAGCGCGGTGGACCGAAGGAGCCGGAAGACCTCCACGGGTCCAGGCAGAGCGTCGAGAGGATGTACGAGTTCGCGCGCTCGCACCGCATGCCCTTCTACCTCACGCCGGTCAACGTCGACGACGCAATCGCCACGGGAAGGCTGGTCGCGCTCGCGGGCGACTCCACGTATGAACTGACCCGCGGCGTGGGCTTCGCCTATGCCACGCGCGAGGCAAAGCAATTCGTGCTCGCGTTCGCGCCGCAGTATCTCGCCGCGTGCGGCGTGCCGCTCACCGTCACGAGCGCGGCGCGACCGATGAGCCGCCAACCGCACAACGCCAATCCGCACTCCGTTCACCCCACCGGCATCGCGGTTGACATTCGCCGGCCCTCGGCTGGACCGTGCCTCACGTGGGTTCGCGGCGCGCTGGCGAACCTCGAAGAGCGCGGTGTCATCGAGGCCACCGAAGAGCACCACCCCGTACACCTTCACGTGGCCGTGCTCATTCAGCCCGGCGCCAAGGTCCTCCTGCCGAACCTCGTGAAGACCGTGGTCGCACGTCAGGTCACCACTCCAGCTGTGCTCGTGACCACCGTTGCGGCCGCGGCCGGCGACATGAAGGTCGTGGCGGGTGCGAAGGACGCCCCAAAGTCGCCGCGCTCCTATACTGTGCGACAGGGTGATACCATGTGGGACATCGCCAATCGCAGCGGCGTATCCATTGCGGAACTCCGGAAGGCCAACGCACACATCACGTCCACGCTCAAGCCCGGCATTACGCTTGTGTTGCCGGAGCGCGACGTCCGCTGACAGGAACCGGCGGAGCACGCGGTGGGTTCAACCAACCCAACCACCTTCGCCATTGCAGATGACCGCTGGTCTTTTCGAACCACTCGTTCTCCGCTCCCTTACGCTGCGCAACCGCATCGTCGTGAGCCCGATGTGCCAGTACTCCAGCGTGGACGGCTTCGCTGCTGACTGGCATCTCGTACACCTCGGCAGTCGCGCCGTGGGTGGTGCGTCGGCGGTGATCGCAGAAGCCACGGCGGTGTCGCCCGAGGGTCGCATCTCGCCTCACGACCTGGGTATCTGGAAGGACGAGCACGTCCCCATGCTCGCCCGCATCACGACGTTCATCCGGGCGCAGGGTGCAGTGGCCGGCGTTCAGCTTGCGCACGCGGGCCGCAAGGCAAGCATGGACGCGCCCTGGCGCGGGGGCCGTCTGCTCAGCGTGCGCGAAGGCGGTTGGCAACCGGTGTATGCGCCGAGCGCCGTCGCGTTCTCGTCGCGCACGCAACAACCCGCGGCCATGACACATGCTGACATCGAGCGCGTGATCGGTGATTTTCGGCGCGGCGCGGAGCGCGCCCTGGCGGCGGGCTTCCAGCTCGTCGAACTCCACGGCGCCCACGGGTATCTGCTGCACGAGTTTCTCTCGCCCATCAGCAATACGCGCACGGACGAGTACGGCGGGTCGTTCGAGAATCGCTCCCGTTTCGTGCTTGAGGTGGTGGACGCCGTGCGCGAAGTGTGGCCGGCCGACCTTCCGCTCTTCATGCGCCTCTCCGCGACGGATTGGACAGAAGGCGGTTGGGACATAGAACAGTCGGTCGCGCTCTCGCGCATCCTTGGCACGCACGGTGTCGACCTCGTGGATGCGTCGTCTGGCGGGAATGTGGCCGGCGCGACTATCCCGGTGGGTCCGGGCTATCAGGTCCAGTTTGCGGAGCGCATTCGTCGGGAAGCCGGCCTGCCCACGGGTGCCGTGGGCATGATCACGGATGCCCATCAGGCCGAAGCGATCCTCCGCGGCGGCAGGGCGGACGTCGTCATTCTCGCGCGGCAGCTTCTCCGGGATCCGTACTGGCCGCTGCGTGCGGCGTCCGTGCTGGGCGTCGACGTGACCTGGCCCCCGCAGTACGAGCGCGCCAAGGTGTGACATCCACGCGGGGCGCGGTCTTCCGGCGCCCTGTGTTCGTACCATAATCTTGTTCGTACGCAATCCCACAAACTCCGTCGCCGCGAGGTCCTGCCTCCATGTCCGCAGACGATTCGTCCTCTGTCTCACGCCGATCCTTCGTCAAGACGTCGGCAACCACCGCCGCCGGCTTCGCACTGGGCCCCATGATCGTACCGCGCCACGTGCTCGGCGGCGTTGGCTATCGTGCACCGAGTGACACGCTGAATGTTGCCATGGTGGGCATCGGCGGCATGGGCATGTCGAACTTTGCCGCGCTGGTGGCGGCTGGCGTGAACGTCGTGGCCATCTGCGACGCCGACTTCCCATACGTCGAGCGATCGCTTGCCGGCCGCATGCGCCCCCCACAGGGGCAGACCGAACCCTCGGCGTCATCCCTGGCGCTCAAGTCCGCATACGAGAAGGCCGCGAAGTACGCGGACTTCCGCGTCATGCTCGACAAGCAGAAGGACATCGAGGCCGTTTCCATCGCCACGCCTGACCACCTGCACGCCGTCATTGCGTACGCAGCGATGAAGGCCGGAAAGCACGTGTACGTGCAGAAGCCGCTTACCTATTCGGTGCAGGAAGCGCGCATTCTCGCGAAGACGGCTCGCGACATGAAGGTCGTGACGCAGATGGGCAACCAGGGCCACTCGATGGAGGGCACGCGCCGCATCGTGGAGCTCATCGGCGCCGGCGTCATCGGACCGGTTCGCGAGGTCCACGTCTGGACTGATCGTCCCCTTCGCTACTGGGCCCAGGGCATACCGCGCCCCGTGCCACAGTCAGCAGTGATGCCGGCACAGGCCGCGTCGGCCGCGAACTCGGTCCCCCCTCGCTGGAACATGGGCACGGTGGATCGCGCGGTGCTCAAGGCGATGGCGGAGAATCCGCAGAATATTCCGGCCGGCCTCGACTGGGACCTGTTCCTCGGACCCGCGACGGCGATACCCTATCACCCCGCATATCATCCGTTCAGCTGGCGTGGTTGGGTGGATTTTGGCGTGAGCGCCATCGGTGATATGGGCGCGCATCTCGTCGACCAGCCCTTCTGGGCGCTCGGACTGCAGTATCCCACGAGTGTGATGTCGTCGTCCACGCCGTGGGGAGGGGGCGCCAAGAATCCGGGAACGTACCCGCTGGCGATGACCACGCGGTACGAGTTCGCCGCGCGCGGCGCGGCGCCACCGGTGAAGCTGCACTGGTACGACGGCGGACTCATGCCGATGTTGGGCGCCGACTTCCCGCTTCCGGGCGGCGATGGCGGCGGTGGGATCTTCGTGGGCGACAGCGGCTACCTCACGTACGAGACCTACGGCAACAACCCCAAGGTCTACCCGGATGCCGCCGCGGCGCGTGCGGATTCCGTGGCGAAGTCCGTGCCTCGCATCACCACGTCGCACGAGGCCAACTGGGCACAGGCCTGCAAAGGCGAAGGCACGGCGAGCTCACCATTCGACTACGCGGCTCGGCTCACGGAGACCATGCTGCTTGGCGTCGTGGCGCTGCGCGCGGGACAGTCGCAGAAGATTCTCTACGACGGTAACGCGATGCGCGTGACCAACCTGCCGGACGCGAACCGATGGCTCACGCGAGAGTATCGAGAGGGGTGGCAGCCATGGAGCGCATCGGAGGCGCTCGCTGCCATCTAGGCGCGTCGTTCGATTGCCGTACCGAGGCCCCAGTGCACACGCGCTGGGGCCTTCGTGCGTTCAAGCCTCGATTGACGCGCTTATCTGGTACGACCTCATGGCACTGGATGACGCCCGGTAGCAGATCGGGGTGAAGACTACGCGTGTTGGCAGTCCGAGACGGCGTCCGCCATTTCCTCTACCAGGATCACGCACATGCCCGCTGACAGGCTCGACCAGATTCTCGATGCGTTACAGCACGCGCGGCAGCGCGCCACCTACGGTGCCGTTGCCAGCGTGCTCGGCGCCGCGCCCCGTACGCTCATGAAGAGTCGCGACCGCGACCA
>JACMOE010000734.1 GCA_014378185.1 Gemmatimonadaceae bacterium
CCGTCACGTGCGCATGTGCTGCGCAGCCTCGCGGTGCTGTCTGGCATGGCCGCGGTCATCTGCGTGATGCTGCTGTTCCTGCAACAGTCACACGCGTTGCCGGCGTATCTGGACGTGCAGCGCTGGAATCGCGATGTGTACGCCGGTCTCGGTGATCCGTGGCTGACGCGGATTCCGGCAGCAATCGTCGGCGTGCTGGTCGTGCCGTGGGGCGTTGCGGCACCGGCTGCGATCTTCGGAGGAGTGAGTCTCTGGCGGACGAGGCGCCTGCCGGCGCTGGCCCTGGTGACCGCGTTCCTGGGCGCGGTGGCCGGCGTGATACTGCAGGGAAAGGGATGGACCTACCACTGGCTGCCGATGCTGCCATTTCTGGCGCTGCTCGCCGATGCGGGTTTCGTGATGCTGCGGCGCGAAACGGCGGGTGCTGCGGCGGGCACCTTTCGAGGACTGATGCTGAGCCTCGCGCTGGTGGTTGCTGCACTCGCGCCTGCGCAGCGGTGCTACCGGTATGTGCGCTCGCGGCTGTCGCCGCAGGCCGCGCAAGCGTACGAACGGCGTGAGTTCCGGTACTACGGGCGTCACGCCGGTGGAGCCTACGATCTCACCGACAGCCTTGCCGGCATCGAGCCGGCTCGCGCGCGCATCATGCTGTGGGCGATGCATCAGGCCCCGTTCCTGCGCCGTGACCTGCAGCCGCCGACACGCTACAGCGTGATCCGGCCGCTCTTCGACGGGCCGGGATCGGCGTACCGACAGCGATACCGCGCTGCGTTCATGGACGAGATGCGCGCGGAACCGCCGCGCTGGTGGCTGCTTCCGACTCCGGCGCTGCTCGCGCGCGAAGCAGAACTTCGGGACCATGACCTTGATGGATTTCCCGCCGCGGCAACATTCTTGCGCGATCGCTACCGACTCGCCGGGCAGAGCGAGGAGTGGCAGATCTGGGAGCGCCAGCTGCCTGCAGCCCGGACACCGTAACGGGAGCACAGCCACGATGACACGCATGCCCGACAACTTCTTCGACCTGTCGCAACGCGTGGCCTCGAAACTCGGCTACTCACTGATGCCGGCAGAGACGCTGGTGCGGCATCCGCAGGCGTCGTACCTGCGGCGCGTGTTTGCAGACTGGCGCATCACCGGCGTGATCGACGTCGGCGCCAACGAGGGGCAGTACCACGACTTCATCCGCGACGATGTGGGCTTCACGGGTCCGGTGGTGTCGGCCGAGCCGATCCCGGCGCTCGCCGCGCAGATCAGCGGCGGAGCGTCACGCACGTCGAATTGGCGGGTGGAATGCGTCGCGATGGGACCGCAGTCAGGCAGCTCGAGCTTCCGCGTCACGGCCGGTTCGCAATTCAGTTCGTTCCTCGAGCCGCTCGAGTCCACGCGAACGCAGTTCTACGGACAGACGTCAGTCGAGGAATCGATCACTGTCGCAGTCGATACGCTGGACGCACTGATCGACCGGCACTCGACATTCCTCGGTGACCGGATCTATCTCAAAATGGACACGCAGGGCTTTGACCTCGAGGCGCTCAAAGGCCTGACGCATCGGATGGATCGTGTCGTCGCACTGCAGTCCGAGGCGTCGGTGAAGCCGGTCTACCATGCGATGCCGCACTTCACGGAAACCATCCGTACGATCGAGGGCCTCGGTTACACCATCAGCCAGATCTTTCCGAACAACGATGGCAATTTCCCGCTGCTGATCGAGTTTGATTGCCACTTCGTTCGACTGCCTGCGCCGTGAGTATGCGGTGCGGCCCATCACGCACCTGACGTGATGCGTCGAAGGCGACGTGCCACGGTCGATGTGGCCAGGGCGAGCGAGCGCCCAACGATGTTGAGGGAGCCGCGACGTGGCTCGAGGCTGAGGGCGACCAGTTCGGCCAGCGCCGGCAATGCGAC
>JACMOE010000735.1 GCA_014378185.1 Gemmatimonadaceae bacterium
CGAGCCACGAGGTGGCGCAGGGCTATGAGGATGTGAGCGATCCGAGCGTGTACATCGCGCTCGACCTGGGGCACGTAGGTGGCGAAGTGGTGGACGATGCCGCGGATCTGCCTGGTCGCACGCAGCGCCGCATTCTCGTGTGGACAACGACACCATGGACGCTTGTGTCGAACACGGCGCTCGCCGTGCACCCTGATCTGGCGTACGTGGAGCTGCGGAAAACCGACAGCAGCGACACGCGCACCATCATCATGGCCGAGGCGCGCATGACGGCTGTGCTCGGCGATGACTACGCGCTGCGGTGGACCACGGTGCACACGATGACGGGCGCGGAGCTGGTGGGCGCGCGGTATCGGCGGCCCATCGACTGGCTCGCGTTTCCCGAGGGCACCAACCACGAGATCGTCGTTGGCGAGAGTTTCGTGAGTGCGGATGACGGCTCGGGCGTGGTGCACATGTCGCCGGCATTCGGCGCAGATGACTATGCTGCCGGTCAGCGACACAACCTCGCGTTCCTGCAACCGGTGAATTCGCGCGGCGAGTTTCCCGCCGACATGCCACTGGTGGGCGGCAAGTTCGTGAAGGCGGCCGACGTCGACCTGATCGAGGAGTTGAAGCGACGCAACGTGCTGTGGAAGGCGGGCACGCTCACGCACTCGTATCCGCACTGCTGGCGCTGCCGCACGCCGCTGCTGTACTACGCGCGCTCGTCCTGGTTCGTGCGCACGAGCACGTACAAGCAGGAGATGCTGGCGCGCAACGCACGCGTGAACTGGAATCCACCCGAGGTGGGTGCGGGGCGCTTTGGCGAGTGGCTGGAGAACAACATCGATTGGGCGGTGTCGCGTGAGCGGTACTGGGGCACGCCGCTGCCACTCTGGGTGTGCGACCGCGATGCGGAGCATGTGGATGCCGTGGGCAGCTACGCGAATCTCGCGGAGCGCTCGGGTGCCGCGCTGCCGGCGGACTTCGACCCGCACAAGCCTTTCATCGACAGCTACGAATGGAATTGCTCGGTGGGCGGCTGTGGCGGCCGCATGCACCGCACGCCCGAAGTGATCGACGCATGGTATGACTCCGGCTCGATGCCGTTCGCGCAGTGGCACTACCCGTTCGAGCATGCGGACACCGTGGCGGCGCAGTTCCCGGCAGACTTCATCGCCGAGGGGCAGGACCAGACGCGCGGGTGGTTCTATTCGCTGCTGGCGATCGCGACGGGGCTCGGCGACGCGCTACCGAACAACGCGAACGGCACGGCGGCGCCGTATCGCGCCGTGATGGTGAACGGCATCGTCACCGATGCCGAGGGCAAGAAGATGTCGAAGAGCCGCGGCAACATCGTGGAGCCGCACGGGGTGATCGAGCGCCATGGCGTGGATGCCGTGCGCCTGTTCCTCGTGAGCAGCAGCAAGGTGTGGGAGGAGCGGCGGTTCGACGAGGCCGTGATTCGACAGGGGGCGGGACGGTTCCTGCGCACGCTCAAGAACATCTACAGCGGCATGTTCGCCAACTATGCGAACTTCGGCTGGTCGCCATCTCCCAGCGACCCTGCGGCGGCCGACCGGCCGGTGATGGACCGCTGGGTGTTGTCGCGGCTCGCCACCGTGGAGCGTCGCGCGCATGCGCTCATGATGGAGTACGACCCATTCGCGGCCTCGCGTGCGGTGATGGATTTCGTGGATGACGACCTGGCCAACTGGTACGTGCGGCAATCGCGCGCGCGGTTCTGGGCGGCCGACACGGTGTACACCGACGACAACAACGCCGCCTTCGCGACATTGCATGAGGTGCTGGTGGTGGTGTGCAGACTGCTCGCGCCGTTCGCGCCGTTCGTGACGGACCAGCTGCATCGCGAGCTCGTCGGCACGACCGTGCACCTTGCGCCGTATGTGCGCACGTTGCCCGGCGTGCCGGACGAGTCCCTGGAGACACTGATGGCGAGCGTGCGCACGCTGGCCACCCTGGGTCGGGCGGCGCGTGAGCAGGCGAAGATCAACGTGCGCCAGCCACTGTCGCGCATGGTGTGCGTTGCACCGGCCGTTGACGACGAGGCGCTGCGGGCGCTGCTTCCGGTGCTGGCCGCGGAACTCAACATCAAGACGATCGAGCTGGCAACGAGTGGCGACGCGCTGGTGACGCTCGAAGCCAAACCCAATTTTCGGGCGCTTGGAAAGAAATTCGGGAAGAAGACTCCACTCGCCGCGGAAGCCGTCGCGGCATTCACCAGCGAGCACCTGCGGCTGTTCGAACAGGGGTCCGAGCTGCTGGTGACAGTGGATGGGGAGACACATGGGCTCGGTGCCGAGGACCTCACCATCGTGCGCCGCGCGTCGGGCGCGCTGATCGTGGAAGAGGTACACGGTTTCTTCGCCGCCATCGACCCGGTGCTGACGCCCGCGTTGGTGCGGGAAGGGCTGGCACGTGAGGTCATCAGCAGGGTACAGCGTATGCGAAAGGAAGCGGGTCTGGCGGTAAGCGACCGCATCCGATTGTGGCTGGGAGGAGATGTGGCGGTCCTGGAAGCGATGCGGGAGCATCGCGACTGGATTGCCGACGAGGTTCTCGCGGCGGAGTGCACCGTCGGGGATGTCGCACAGGGACCCAATCACATGCTGGCACGGCAGACCGTGGATCTCGACGGGATCCACGCAGACCTTGCCCTAACCAAGGACGACTAGCGATGGCCACGTCAGAAAACGCGACCGCGAAGGCCGTGAAGCTCAAGCCAATGCCGAAGAAGCAGCTCCAGCACTTCGAAAAGCGATTGATGGAGGAGCGCAATCGCGTCTTGAAGGAGTTGGGCCACTACGACGAGGCGTTCGGCACCACGTCGAAGGAAGCCGACGGCGACCTCAGCAGCTATTCTTTCCACATGGCGGACCAGGGTACGGATGCCATGGAGCGTGAAAAGGCGTTCCTGTTCGCGAGCCAGGAAGGGCGGTTCCTCTGGCACATCGACGAAGCGCTGCGCCGGTTGTACCGTTCGCCCGAGACGTTCGGCAAGTGCCATAATTGTGGGCAGGAGATCGCGTTCGAGCGGCTCGATGCGCTGCCGCACGCGCGGTTCTGCATCCAGTGCAAGCAGCGCGAGGAAGATGCAAAGTCGAAGTAACGCCACGGTCTTCTGGCCGGTGATCGCCGTTCTCGCCACGTTGGACGTGGTGACAAAGGGGATGGCTGAGCGGTTGCTGGCGCCGCAGCGGATTCCGCACGAGGTCGTGGGCGGATGGTTGCGGCTCACCCTCGTCTACAATCCGGGGGCGGCATTCGGGTTGAATCTCGGTGCACAGTCCCGGTGGATCTTCACCGGGCTCACGCTCGTGGCACTCGTGATCCTGGGCCGCCTGTTCCTTGCCACGGCGCGGGGGGACATGCCGAGGACGCTGGCGCTTGCCATGGTCTGCGCGGGGGCCATCGGCAACCTGCTGGACCGGTTGCGGTCCGGCATGGGCGTGGTCGATTTCCTGGACGTCGGCATTGGTGATGCGCGGTGGCCCACGTTCAATGTGGCGGACATGGCGGTGAGTGTCGGGGCGGTGCTGTTGGCGTGGGTGTTGTGGCAGGAGGATCGCGCCGCGGTGCGGCACGAGGCCGAGCAGCGCATGCGTACGGCCGTCGGTGCGTCCCCGGCTGTTGACGGCGGAGAACTCATCTGACGACGTCAATCGCTCCGGCGCGCTCGAGCGCCGGCCTGTTCTGGGGAATCGCGGGCGCCGTCGTCGTGGCCGACCTGGTGTCGAAGCTGCTGGCGGAGCGCCTGCTGGCTCCCCGCTATGTGCCGCACCAGATCATTGGCGACGTGGTGCGGTTCACGCTGGCGTACAATCCCGGCGCGGCGTTCAGCATGTCGCTGGGTGCGTATTCCCGCGTGATTTTCGGCGCGTTCGCCGTGGTCGCACTGGTGGTGCTGTATCGCCTGTATCGCATGACGGGCACCGGCGCGCGCGCGGGGGACATGACGCGCATCGTCGCGCTCGGGCTGGCGTGGGGCGGGGCGGCCGGTAACCTCATCGACCGATTCCGCTCGCCGCTGGGCGTGGTGGATTTCATCGACATTGGCGTCGGAAGCGTGCGATTCTGGACGTTCAATGTCGCGGATTCCGCGGTCACGGTGGGTGCGCTCGTGCTGGCGTGGTCGCTGTCGCGCGAAGACAGCGATCACCGGCAGGCGCAAGCCGCGGCGCGCCGCAACGAGCAACTGGTGCCGGACGGACTGGCCGCGAGTTCCGCGCTGGAGTCGGCTCCTCTGGTTCGCGGCTCCGGCGAAGGGACGGAGGCGTGACCGTCGGCGGCATCGGCGGCGCCCGGCACGTGCTCACCGCCCCGGCCGATGCCCCTCGGCTGGACCTCTTCGTGGCCTCGGCGCTGGACGTGTCACGGACGCAGGCGGCCACGCTCATCGCCACGGGATGCGTCACGGTGAATGGTGCGGCCGAGCGGGCGAGTTACCGGCCGGCGAGCGGCGACCAGGTGGTGGTGGAGATCGCGCCGACCACCGGCCGTCCGGTGACGGCGGAAGACATTCCCCTCGTGATCGCGTATGAGGACGAGGACGTGCTGGTGGTGGACAAGCCGGCCGGCATGGTGGTGCATCCGGCACCCGGCAACTGGAGCGGCACACTGGTGAACGCGCTGAAGGGCCGCGGAGACCCGCTGTCCGACCTGGGCGGCGAGGAGCGGGAGGGGATCGTGCACCGGCTGGACAAGGAGACATCCGGTCTGCTGCTGGTGGCCAAGACGGATCGGGCGCATCGTGTGCTGGGCGCCGCGATGGCGAAGCGGGAGATCGTGCGGCGGTATGCGGCCCTCTCGTGGGGGCACCTGGACGCCGACGCGATCACGGTGGAGAAGCCGATTGCGCGCGACCCGCGAGACCGAAAGCGCATGGCGATCGTCAGTAGCGGACGGGCGGCGCGGACGGACTTCGTGCGGCTCGCGCGTTTCGACGCGGTGGACCTGCTGCGCGCCCATCTTCACACGGGGAGGACACACCAGATTCGTGTGCATCTCGCGTCCATCGGTCACCCGGTGGCGGGTGATGACACCTACGGCGGGGGAGGGGGCCGGCGACTCATTGCGCTGCCGGGCAAGCGTCACTTCCTGCACGCGGCGTGGCTGCGGTTCGTGCATCCGGCGTCAGGCGCGCCGGTGGACCTGCGATCCGCGCTGCCGCCGGACCTCGTGCGATGCATCGTGAGCGCCGCGGACGACGCCGTGCCGCACGAAAACGCTCCCGTTACCCCGTTTGCCGACACCGATCCGCTGGAGTATTTTGGCTTCTTCCGAGATGATGCTTGAGCCACGAGCTGCCGCGCGGACGTTACTCTTCCGTGTCGCGGAGCGTGTTTACGGCTGCGACATCGATTCCGTGCGGGAGATCATCCCCTACCGACGCGCCACTCGCCTGCCCGGCGCGCCGCCGTACGTCCAGGGCCTGATCAACCTTCGCGGCACGATCGTCACCGTGCTCGATCTCGGTATGCGGCTCGATCCGGCACGGGCGCCGGTGCGGGATGGCTCCATCATCATGGCGACGCAGGGTACGCGCGTGGTGGGGGTGGCGGTCGATGAGGTGATGGACGTGCAGTCGATCGTTGCGGAGTCAATCGACACACGCGCTGATGTCGGCCCGCAGGGGCTGGTCAGCGGCCTAGGGCACCTGCACGATGGAGTAGTCGTGCTGGTGAGCATTCATGTGCTGGTCACGCAGGTCCTGCTCTAAGGGGGCAATCGAGTGAGTCATACAGTTCTGATCTGCGACGACGCCATCTTCATGCGTACGATGGTCGGCGACATTCTCCAGCAGGCGGGCTTCGAGATCGTGGGCGAGGCAGAGACGGGCGTGCAGGCGGTAGAGAAGTACAAGCAGCTGCGGCCCGACCTGGTCACGATGGACATCGTGATGCCGGACATGGGCGGCATCGACGCCGTGCGGGAGATCTGCAAGTTCGATCCGGGCGCGAAGGTGCTGATGTGCAGCGCCATGGGGCAGCAGGCCCTGGTGGTCGAGGCGATCCAGGCGGGCGCCAAGGACTTCGTGGTAAAGCCGTTTCAGCCGAGCCGGGTGCTCGAAGCGGTTCAGCGCGTGCTGGGGTGAACCCGGGGCGCTCGCTGCGCCACGTGCCGGAAGCTCATGGATAGCGCCCAGTACGCCGAGCTCTTTCTCAGCGAGAGCCGCGAGCACGTGTCGGCCATCAACCACTCACTCCTGCAGCTCGAGCGGGGAGTGGGGGGCGATGAGCCCGTGGGCGAGATCTTTCGCTCCGTCCACACCATCAAGGGGATGAGCGCGACCATGGGTTACACCGCGGTCGCATCCCTCTCGCACGAGCTGGAATCGCTGCTCGACAGCGTGCGGCGCGGCGTGCGCAGCGTGGATGCGCCGCTCATGGAACTGCTTTTCCAGTCTGCCGACGTGCTGGAGCATGCCATCGAGGGTGCGGTGCAGGGGCGGGCGAACGACGCGGAGGTGGACGCCGTGCTGGCGCACCTTCGGGGCCAGGCTGCACCGGCCAGTGCCGCGCATCCGTCGCATGCCGACTCCGCTCCACACGACGCCCCTGACGGGGCATGGACTGCCGCCGCGCCGGCCGGCGACGGCCTGCTCGTCCGCATCCGGCTGGTGCACGGCACCCCACTCAAGGGCGTGCGCGCGTTCCTGGCCGTCCAGGCCGCGAAGGCGCTCGGCGAGGTGGTGGGGTGCTCGCCGTCGCTCGACGCCATGCAGGCCAACGACTTCGACCACGATTTCGCGATCCGGCTGGTGACCGGGCGCTCGGCGGACGACGTCGTGAATGTCTTGCGCAAGGCGGGCGACGTGGAGGACGTGCAGGCGGGTGACGACGCTCCCGCGCCGATGCCTCGGCAGACGATGGAGTTCAACGTCGCCGAACTGGCGGAGTCCACCCCGCTCATTGCCGCCGTGGAGCCGGAGGCGCGCAAGCAGCGCAGCGTGCGCATCGACCTCCGCCGGCTCGACAACCTGATGAACCTCATCGGGGAACTGGTCATCACGAGGGGGCGGCTGGTACAACTCGCCACCACGTGCGAGGACCCTGCGCTCGTAGAGGCGGTGGCGCAGGCGTCGCGACTCGTGGCGGACCTTCAGGACGAGATCATGACGAGCCGCATGGTGCCCGTGTGGCAGGTGTTCGACCGTTTTCCGCGCCTCGTGCGCGACGCGGCGCGCTCGGTGGGCAAGGAGGTGAATTTCGAGATCGAGGGGAAGGAGGTTGAACTGGACCGCTCGATGCTCGAGGAGGTCGGCGAGCCCATCGTGCACCTGCTCCGCAACGCCGTGGATCACGGCATCGAGGCACCCGATGTGCGCATCGCGAAGGGAAAGCCGGCTGCAGGCCGCCTCACGCTCAGCGCCCTCCGCGACCGCTCGGCGGTGGCCATTCGCGTCAGCGATGACGGCAAGGGGATCGACCGGAGCCGGGTGCTGTCGCGCGCGCGGGAAAATGGCCTGATCGATGACGCGCGGACGGAGTTGAGCGATGACGAGCTCGTGCGACTCATTGCGCGCGCCGGCTTCTCCACGTCCGACAAGGTCACCGACCTGTCGGGTCGCGGCGTGGGGGTGGATGCGGTCTACAACCGCGTCCGGTCGCTCGGCGGCTCGGTGGACATCCGCAGCGTTCCGGATGAGGGAACCACCGTGACGCTCCGGCTGCCCCTCACGCTGGCCATCGTGCGGGCACTGCTGGCACGCGTTGGCGACGAGGTCTATGCCGTACCGATGACGCACGTGAGCGAAACCGTGGAGCTTCGGCCGGAAATCCAGCGCGCCGTGCAGGGGCGCGAGGTGCTGCTGATGCGGGATGAGGTGCTGCCGCTGGTGAGACTGCGGTCATTGGTGGATTTTGAGGGGGAGCCTCCGCGTGGCCTCGAGCAGGTGGTCGTCGTCGAACTGGCGGAACGTCGCGCCGCCCTGGTCGTCGATGCATTGATCGGACAGCAGGAAATCGTCGTCAAGCAGTTCGACGGCGTGCAGGACGCCCGCCTGTTGTTCGGCGGGGCAACCATTCTCGGCGACGGAGCCCCGGCGCTGATCCTCGATGTAAGCAGCCTTCTCTAAACGGACCGGATATGGACGACCTACGCTCCCTGAAGGCCTTGCAGCTCGACGCGTTGCGCGAAGTGGCGAACATCGGCGCGGGACACGCGGCCACGGCGCTCTCGCAGATGATCAACAGCACGATCATGATCAGCGTACCCACGATCAACGTGTCGAGGCTGGAGGACGTGCCGCCGCAGATTTCCGAGCCGGAAGAGCCGGTGGCGGCGGTGCTGATGCACATGATGGGCGACCTCACCGGCCGCACCCTGCTCGTGTTTCCAAAACCCACGGCGGTGCGGCTCGCGGAGCTGATGCTGCGCCGGCCAGTGGGATCGAGCACCGAGCTGGGTGAAATGGAGCAGTCGGCCATCAAGGAGGCGGGCAACATCCTCAGCAGCGCCTACATGAACGCGCTGAGCGACTTCATGGGGATGATGCTGCTGCCCTCTCCACCTGCGCTCGCGATCGACATGAGCACGGCAGTGCTCACCACCGCCTACCTGCAGTTCGGGTCGGACAAGGACTA
>JACMOE010000075.1 GCA_014378185.1 Gemmatimonadaceae bacterium
CAGTCGTATGTCCTGGCTATTGCCTGCATCGGCGCCCTGGCTGCTCACACACCAAAGGTGGTCGCGCAATCAACTGCCGATGGCTCCGCGCAGGTGGTGCGATCGATTGCGGATGCCATGGCGCACCGCGAAACAGATCGCGAGGTCACGCTCGCCGGCCGGGCTGTCGTCGCTGCCGGCAAGCTGCAGACGAGCGCCTTCGACGTCGCAATCGAGGACGGTACGGCGGGCATTCGTCTCTTCTCGCGGACGCTGAAGGTGAAGGTGAAGGAAGGGGATAGTGTCGTCGCCACCGGTACAATCAAGAGCTACCGTGGAAATGCGGAGCTGGTGATCACGAATCTCCGGATCGTCCCTGGACCACCAAGAGTCATAGCGCCGCTTCGGCTTTCCATCGATCCGCCGGTCCTTGCGCAGCACGCCGGACAACTCGTCCAGGTCCACGGACGCGTTGCGGGCTTCGGACACAGTGAGGGAGGCCAGTGGCTGCGCCTGCGCGACGCAGCATCCACGGGCCGCGGGTCCCTGACCATCTGGGTACCGGCCAACCATGGTGCCTCGATCGACCTGACTGCGGTGCGCACCCAGGACAGCCTGGTAGTCACTGGTATCGTGACGTCCTATCAGGACAATCCCAGCGATCCTGTCGTATGGCAGATCATTCCACGTGATGCAGCGGACGTGCAGCTTGGTGCGGCCTCACTGGACATTCCAGCGTGGGTTCTGTGGCCTACGCTCGCTGCAGCGCTGATTCTTGGGACAGTGCTCGTCATCAGCCGTATGAGTGCCCGACGGCAGTTGCACGCGTTGCGTGAAACGGAAGCCCGCTATCGCCAACTACTTGCCCTTCTGCCGGACGCGGTCGTGGTGCATTCCCGAGGAGCGATTCTCTTTGCGAACCCCGCCGCCGCCGAACTGTTCGGACTCTCGTCCGAGCATTCGTTGGTCGGGCGATCCATCACGGACTTCGTACACCCGGAATCGCGCTCCGCATTCGTCGAGGACGAAACTGGGTTGCCTGCCATTCCGTCCGATCGAGCGCCACGCGTTCGCGCGCGAATGCTGGGCGCCACGGGCCGCGTGGTGGACGTGGAGGTCACGTCCAGCCCTTGTGTCTATCACGACACGCCCGCGATGGTCCTGTTGGCGCGCGATATCACGGCGCAGCTTCGTTACGAACAGGATCTGCACGCCCTCGCGCTCGTGGACGATCTCACGGGCCTCCAGAATCGGCGCGCCTTCTCGCTCTTCGCCGAGCAGGAGTTGGCGCGCGCGCGGCGTCACGGTCGTACCCCTGTCGTGGTCTTCGCGGATCTCGACCAGCTCAAGCAGATCAATGACCAGCACGGACATGCCGCGGGCGACGCCGCCATTCGCCTGGTCGCCAATGCGCTGCAGAGCATTTTCCGGGAAACGGACATCGTCGCGCGTTGGAGTGGTGACGAGTTTGTCGCGCTCATGGTGGACGGCAGCAAGGAAGCGAGCCAGATGATCGCCTCCCGCCTCGATGCCGCCATCGCCGTGCAGTCACCCCAGGGTCTTCCGTACGTCGTGACGGCGAGCGTAGGCGCGAGCCAACTCGATCCGGCATTGCCGCTCCGTGACGCGATGGACCGTGCCGATGCTGAATTGTATGCCCAGAAGAAGCGCGGACGCCGGAGCAAGATCCGCCAGACGCCCATGGGCGTCCACGTGATTCCGGAATCCACATGATGACGAGGGAGTACTCAGTGGACGCTGCATCCCCCGCACGAGACAGGAGGACTGCATGATCGAGATTGAAACGGAGTGCACACGCCGTACATGGCTTGCGTCCGTAGCCGGAACACTGCTTGGCGGGCTGCTCATCGGCACGCTCCGCCCGACGGCGGCCCATGCGGTTGGTGTGGCGATTCCGGTGACCGTCTACAAGGACCCGTCGTGCGGATGCTGCACGAAATGGGTGGCGCACCTTGCGTCCCACGGATTCTCGCCCACGGTGAAGGATCGCACCGACATGGTCGCGCTCAAGGACAGCCTTGGTATTCCTGTCTCGCTGCGCGCCTGCCATACGGCAGTGGCGGGACGATACATGATCGAAGGCCATGTGCCGGCGGCAGACATGAAGCGTCTGCTGGCCACAGCACCAAGGACCGTGTTGGGACTTGCGGTTCCGGACATGCCTGCGGGTTCGCCGGGAATGGAAACGACTGGCCGAGCCGATCGCTTTGACGTGATTGCGTTTGCGCAGGCAGGTCAATCACACGTGTTCGCATCGCACGGATGAGGGGTGAGCAGCGCGAGCTGCCGCACAACCGCGCATCGCGCGGAGTGTCACCGTCGCGACATTGACGCTTGCATCATTGCGTCATGTAGAAGAGATTCGCCAGGAGACAATTGAACGCATGATGCGCGCGTTCGTTTTCATCTGGACCAGTTGCGCGTCGGCATCGGGCGGACGCGAAGGCTTCATGCTGGAGACAGCCCGATCGGGAACCCGGTAGTCATCCGGGCATTCCGGCGCGACACGGTCGAGGTGCCGTCCGGGCGGTACCCGACCGGCGTCGTGCGTCCCCCCGCGGGACATGCCACACGCCAGCCGTCATTCATGACCGAGCCCACGCACGCGCGGTATTGCCGGCGCGGCTACGCGGCCGCGTTGCTGGAGCGCGGCGTCGGCACGGGAAGCAAGGCCGAGCGCGCCGCGTCGATTTGCGCGCGCACCGCTGTGGGGCCGGTGCCGCCCTCCACTTCACGGTGCAGCACGGATTGCACGGGACTCAGCGCATCCATGACGTCCGGGCCGAACAACACGTGCGCCGCGGCAAATGATTCGACGGGCAGCGCCTGCAATTCCAGTCCCGTCGATTCACTCTCGCGCACGAGCTTCCCGACCGCGCCGTGTGCCTCGCGGAATGTGGCACCCTTGCGCACGAGATAATCCGCGAGGTCCGTGGCCATCATGGTGCTCGACAGCGCCGCGTACATGCGCTCGGTCCGGAACGAGCATTCTCCCAGTGCTCCTGCGACTGCCGGCAGCACGAGCAGCAAGGTATCGGTGGCGTCGAAGAGGGTCCGCTTGTCGTCCTGGAGGTCCTTGTTGTAGCTCGTTGGCAGGCCCTTGAGAGTGGCCAACAGGGCGGTGAGGTTGCCCAGCATGCGCGCTGCGGATCCTCGCGCGAGTTCGAGCGCGTCCGGATTCCGCTTCTGGGGCATCATGCTCGAACCACTGGTGTAGCCTTCGCCGAACTGCACGAACCCGAACTCGCTGGAGCCGTAGATGATGAGGTCCTCGGCCAGCCGCGAGAGATGAATCCCGATCATCGTGGATGTGAACAATACTTCCGCGATGAAATCGCGGTCGCTCACGGCATCAATCGAGTTGGGAGAGATGGCGTCGAAGCCCAACGTGCCCTGCAGCAGGACGCGGGAGATGGGATACGCGCAGCCCGCCACGGCGCCGGAGCCCAGCGGCAGCACGGCTGCGGATCGCTGCGCTGCCTTGAGGCGGGTGCGATCGCGCTCGAGCGGCCAGAAATGCGAGAGAAGCCAGTGCGCGGCAGACACCGGAATGGCGCGCTGCATGTGCGTGTACGACGGCATCAACGCCGACTCGATCGTACGAGCCTGGTCGAGCATCGACTGCTGCAGCGTCCGCACTGCCGCGTCGAGCCGCTGGCACGCATCCATCGTCCAGAGACGAGTGGCCGTGGCTACCTGGTCATTGCGACTGCGTCCCGTGTGGAGCTTGGATGCAACGCCCCCCACGGCATCATGCAGCAGGCGATCGATGAGTGTGTGGACGTCCTCGTCGGAGGGAAGTGGCTGTTCCCCCGCGTCGAGTCGAGCGGAGACAACGTCGAGGCCGCTCTCGATCGCATTGCTTTCCTCGAGCGTGAGCACATTGGCGCTCCAGAGCGCGACCGCCCAGGCCTTGGAGAGCCGAACGTCGTAGGGCCACAGCCGGAAATCGACACCAATGGAATTGTTCAGGGCATCGAACGCGGCGGTGGGGCTGGCGCCGAAGCGCCCCCCCCACAGCTTGTGAGACTTCGCTGCTTCAGCTGGCTGGGTGCTCACGTCAGACGGCGGTGAGCTCATCCACCGGCACCGGCTCGGCCGACGCGCTCGCGGTTGCCTTTGCGGCCGCGAGCTCCTGATCCTTGATGGCGCGCACTCGCGCGGGTAGCGCGAACAGGCGAATGAAGCCGGCCGCATCGCTCTGCTGATACACGTCGTCCTCTCCGAACGTGACGAAGCGCTCGTCGTAGAG
>JACMOE010000736.1 GCA_014378185.1 Gemmatimonadaceae bacterium
GCATGTCGCGCACGCGCACGAACTCGAGCGGCACACCGCCAAAGAAGAATCTGTCACCGGGCTTGAGTCGAGCGACGAACGATTCCTCGATGGAGCCGAGTACTTTACCGCGGAGATACTGCACGACGATGGCCGCGTCGCTCACGATGGTGCCAATGGACATCCGATGCCGCCGTGCCTGCTCGCGGTCATTGAGCACATGGCGGCCGTCCTCTACCTCTAGGCGCGCGTACTCGGGGTATGCGCCGAGGCTCTCGCCCCCCGTGCCGACGAAGCGCAGCGTCCACTCCCATTCGTCGCTCGTGAGGCCCGCATAGGCGCGCGTCGTGCGCACTTCACGGAGGAGCTCGTTCGACACAAAGCCGCCGCCGAGTGCAACGGTCACGATATGCTGCGCGAGGACGTCCAGCGGACGCTCCAGCTGCAACCGGCCTTCGATGGCGCCGGATTCGATACCATCGCGCACGGCCGCGACCTCGAGCAACTCGAGCGCGTTGGTGGGCACGCAAGTGACTCGGCTGATCTCGCCTGGCCGGTGCCCGCTTCGGCCCGCACGCTGGAGTATGCGCGCGACCCCCTTGGGACTGCCGATCTGCAGCACGCGATCCACCGGGGAGAAATCGACGCCGAGATCCAGCGAGGATGTGGCGACGACACAACGGAGGGCCCCGCTGCGCATGCCCTCCTCTACCCAGTCGCGCGTCTTTCGGTCGAGCGACCCGTGATGCAACGCGATGACCCCAGCCCACTCGGGACGCTGCGCGAGGATTGCCTGGTACCAGATCTCGGTTTGCGAACGGGTGTTGGTGAATACGATGGAGGTCTTGCCCTCCTCGATGGCCGCGACGACTTGCGGCACCATCTGCGTTCCGAGATGACCGGCCCAGGGAAAGCGCCCGATGACGGGTGGTATGAGCGAGTCCACAACGACCGCCTTGGCTTCCGCGCCCCTCACGATACGGCTGCGCATCGGATCGACGCCGAGCAACGCCGCGCGGGCGTCCCGGAGGTTGCCGATTGTTGCCGACAAGCCCCACGTGCGCGCGTTGGGTGCGAGCGTCCGCAGTCGCGCCAGGGCAAGCTCCACCTGCACGCCGCGCTTGGTGCCCATGAGCTCATGCCATTCGTCCACGATCACGACGCGCAGGTCGGCGAATGTCTCCCGCACGTCCGCACGCGTGAGCAGCAGCGTGAGGCTCTCCGGCGTGGTGACGAGCGCGGTAGGAAGCCGCTTGCCCTGGCGCGCACGCATGCCCGGCTTGGTGTCGCCGGTACGGGCCTCGAGCGTCCAGGGGAGATCGAGATCGCCAAGTGGCACCGCGAGCGATTGCAGCGTGTCGGCGGCGAGCGCGCGCAGTGGGGTGATCCAGAGCACGCGCAACGGTGGCGCGGTGGATCGCCTTCGCTTGCCCGACGGCAGTGTGGGATACTCGTGGAGGTACTCCAGCAGCGGACCCCACCACGCAGCGAGCGTCTTGCCAGTGCCGGTTGCGGCGTGGACGAGCCCACTCTCGCCGTCGAGATATGCGCGCCACACTTCGCGCTGGAAGTCGAGCGAAGTCCAGCCCCTGCGTTCGAACCATTGTTCGGCTAGCGTGATCCCTGTGACCTCTGTGTCCCCTGTGGTCAATGCGGTTTCTCTCACTTCGCCGCCTCGAGAATACTTCGCAAGGTCTCGATGGTATCGGCCTCCGACGCAGGCTTGTCAGTCCGCCAGCGCGCAATCCGCGGAAAGCGTACCGCCACCCCCGACTTGTGCCGCGGCGAGTGCTGAATGCCCTCGAACGCCAGCTCGAACACCTGTACCGGCTCCACGTGCCGCACGGGACCGAACTTCTCGATGGTATGACGCCGAATCCACGCGTCGAGCGTGCGAACCTCCGCATCGGTAAGGCCGGAGTATGCCTTCGCAAAGGGAACGAACGCGTCGCCGTCCCGCACGGCGAACGTGTAGTCCGTATGCAGCAGGGCACGACGTCCATGGCCCGACTGCGCGTACACCATCACCGCATCCACGCTGAACGGCTGCACCTTCCACTTCCACCAGCTGCCCTTGCGCCGTCCTACCCCGTACTCGCTATCGAGGCGCTTGAGCATCAACCCCTCAGCGCGTTGCTCGCGCGAGGCGCCATGCGCAGCGCGCGCGGCGTCCCAGCTGTCGAGTGGAATGGTGGGCGACACCAGGAGCGCCGGCGTGGGCCACTGCCCCAGCACCGTTTTGAGCGCCGCGCGCCGCACCGCCATCGGCTCCACGCGCATGTCGCGACCGTCCAGCTCCAGCAGGTCGTACGCGATGAGCACCACCGGCACTTCGGCAAGAATCTTCGGGCCCAGCTTCTTGCGGCCAATACGCCGCTGCAACTGCGCAAACGGAAGCGCCGCGCCATTCGACCACGGCATGATCTCACCGTCGAGCACAGTGCCGTCGGGTAGCAGCTCCGCTGCGGCAAGGAGTTCGGGAAAGCGCTCGCTGGCCAGGTCGCCCCCGCGCGTCCAGATGTACGTCGCTCCTTCGCGACGCACCAACTGCGCACGGATGCCATCCCACTTCCACTCGGCCTGCCATTCGCTCGCGTTGCCGAGCGATTCGAGCTCACTCTCGAGCCCATAGGCGAGGTAGAACGGATACGGGCGCGAGCGGTCGGCGTCGCTGCTGTCACGCGCAACGAGCGCCTCGAAGTTCCCGGCCGTCGGCGTCCAGTGCCCGCTCAGGCGATGCGCAATCACCCCTTCGTCGATGGAACTGGCTCGAGCGATGGCGCGCACCACGAGTTGCTCCGACACGCCCACGCGAAAGTTGCCGGTGATCAGCTTGTTCCAGATGTACCGCTCGGTGCCGGAAAGCTGGTGCCACGCGTCGAGCACGACGTCGTGCTGTTCGCCCTCGGTCATGCTGCCCAGCGGCAGGAGTATCTGCTCCACCCATTCGGTGAGCGACCGCTCGCCCACTTCGCCCTCCTCCCTTCGCAAGGGCAACAGCAGCGCGATGGTCTCGGCCAGGTCGCCAACGGCGTGGTAGCTCTCCTCGAACAGCCACTCTGGAACGTTGGACTGCTCCATTGCCCACGCCGCGATGCGACGAACGGGGATCAGCCGCTTGGGCCGTCCGCCAGAGAGGAAATACACCGCCCATGCGGAGTCGGCAGGCGCGGCTTCGGCGAAGTACGTCGCCATTGCATCCACCTTGCGATTGGTGCTCGTGGTGGAATCGATGGCGCCGTACAGTTGCGCGAACCGCTTCACGCCATCGCCTCTTCGCCCGCAACCGCTGGCTCCTGGTCGTTCTCTCCCTCCCAATGGCTCGCGATGGCCGTGGCATTCATGCCCTTGTCGCGGAGAAAGCGCACGACCTGCTCACGGTAGCCATGCGTGACCCACACCTGCTCTGCGCCGGTGGCCGCGATTGCATCCATGAGCGCCGTCCAATCCACGTGGTCGGAGAGCACGAAGCCGCGATCCAGGGCGCGCCGACGCCGCGCGCCGCGCACCAGCATCCAGCCCGATGCGAAGGCGGTGGAGACTTCTCCGAAGCGGCGGAGCCACGGGCTTCCCGCGGCCGATGGCGGCGCGATGATGAGGCTGCCCGCGTAGCTCGTGCCTTTGGGGACAGCGGAGACCGCCGTTGTCGCATGCAGCGCAACGCCGCTGTCGCGGTAGTCCTGCGTGAGCCGCTCCACGGCACCGTGCGTGTAGACGGGCCCGATATCGGCGCCGAGCATGCCGGCAAGGATGCGCTGTGCCTTGCCCAGCGCATAGGCGTAGATGAGCGATGCCTTGCCGCCCTCGCGGTTGGCGCGCCACCATGCCCGCATGTCGGCGAAGGTCTCCGCCTGTGCGCACCATCTATAGATGGGCAGGCCGAAGGTGGATTCGGTGATGAAGGTGTGGCAGCGCACCGGCTCGAATGCCGAGCACGTGGAATCGGGCTCCGTCTTGTAGTCGCCGGACACCACCCAGACTTCACCTTTGTATTCCAGCCGGATCTGGGCGGAGCCCAGGATGTGGCCGGCTGGGACGAAGGTGATGCCAACGCCGTTGATGGTGGTGGGTTGGCCGTAATCGATCAGCTCGATCGATGCATCCTGCCCCATGCGAGTGCGGAGCACGCGACCGCCCTCGCTGGCCGCGAGGTAATGACGGCAGCCCCAGCGGGCATGGTCGCCGTGTGCGTGCGTGATGATGGCGCGCTCGACAGGGAGCCAGGGATCGATGTAGACATCTGCGGTGGGGCAGTACAGCCCGCGTTCGGTAATGCGAAGCATTCGGGTATCGGGGCATTTCGCGGTCGTGAATCAAATTTGTTCAATGCAAGAAGCACGGCCGTCCTGCTGGCGACGGCAAACATTTGTTGCATATTCACTGCTGAGACCGTACACTCTGTCGTCCGGGTGTCGAGACTTTCCACCAAGGTCACTCGCATGCAACGCATTCGCGCCGCGACGGCAAGCGTAGCTCTCGTCTCCGACACGAAAGCGTCGACCGACCTCGTCGTGGCGCTCATTGCCGACGAGACGACCAGCGTCAACGTTCACAAGTCGTTCGAAGTGCTGCTCGACTCGCTCACCGATGTCGCACCCGACATCGTCGTCGTCGACGACCGGATACAGCGCGACGCGGCGCACCACATCCGCCTGCTCCGCCGGCGCCAACCATCCGTCCACATCGTCTACCTCAGCGTGTGCGATGAGACCCGCTGCATTTCTCTCCTGCACTGGGGTGCCGACGACGCCATCAGCGTCTCCTCACCGTCACTCGTGGCGCGACTTCAGGCCGCAACGCGGCGCGCCCGCACGGTGAACGCGGGCGCGCGCATCGCGTTGGGTGATATCGTCTTCGATCGCGAGGCTCGGCGTGTGTGGTGTGCCGGCCGCGAGGTGGAACTCACGCCGCATGAATACGGCGTGGTGGACTGCCTCTTCTGGCACGCACCCACCCCGGTGGGGGTGGACACCATCGCCGACTTCGTCTGGGGCGATCAGGAATCCACCAACCGGCGTACGTTGGTGCAGGTGCACGTGAGCTATGTGCGCAAGAGGCACGCGGCCGGCGCCAAGGTGGCGCTGCGGTTCTCGCGCGGTTCGGGCTACGAGTTCCTGCCGCGCTCGGAGCGGGACACGCCGCCGGTGAGCCGCAGGTCGCACAGCACACGGTGACGCCGCGATCCAGCTGGTAAGCGATGCGCAACGGGCGCGACACCCTCCGCAGTGTCGCGCCTCAGCGCGCAGCCGTCGCCAAGCGATGTGCGCGATCCTCCTCCCACTCGATGAATGGGCCATCGAAGTCGGTGAGCCGCGTACCATCGAACGACCA
>JACMOE010000737.1 GCA_014378185.1 Gemmatimonadaceae bacterium
AGCGCCAGCAAATGCCCCCAGGCTTCAGTGGCAAATCGGCCCCGCTCGTGTGGTCCAAGAACGCGAATCGTCATGTTTTCCTCGTGGCATCGCCGTCGCAGCCTATGTTGGTACGCGCGCCGGACCACACCATAATTACTCCTGAGACACTATTTCGAGCGACACGTCCAACCCAGGCAGGACGCCCGCCCCGCCGGTCCGGGCCCATTCGCGGCAGCGAGATGGACGATTCGAACCAGATATGCGCTCTAAGGTAGTAGGGACGTCAACCGCTCGCGCGGCTGGGCTTCATTTCCACCCGGCCTCAAAGCTCGAAATGAGCCTGTATACTATCCGTAACTCGTTGTGAATCAATGTTTTCCACGTCAACAACGAAATCGGCGGACTCATAGACCATGCGGCGAGCCGCCAGCAGGCGCTCCAGCTCGCCATGCGGATCCGGACGCAGCAGAAGAGGCCTGCCGACGACCTTGCGCCCCATGCGGCGCAACGCACCGGTTGGAGTGATCTTCAGGTAGATGAGGCGCGACGCAGGACGAAGCAACGCAACGGACTCCAACTGGCTCACCCACCCGCCTCCCGGCGCGAGCACCATGCCCCCGAACAGCGCGACTTCTTCCGTGAGCTCGCGCTCCATCCGACGAAAAGTCGGCTCCCCGTGCTGCGCAAAGATCTCGGCGATGCTCAAGCCTTCCCGCCGGGAGATCTCGACGTCGAAATCCAGGAACGTCCGGCCCAGGCGACGCGCGAGCATCGAGGCGACCGTGCTCTTTCCGGCACCGGGCAGCCCCACGAGAATCAGGTGGGGGCGCGACGGGTCAGCCGCGGAGCCGGGCTGCGACGTGCGAAAGGTAGCCATCGAGGTTGCGCCTGACTTCGCCGAGTGAATCCCCACCGAACTTCTCGAGCATCGCATCCGCGAGCACGAGTGCCGCCATTGCCTCCGCAATCACGCCCATCGCGGGCACTGCCGTCACGTCGCTCCGCTCCGCCGTGGCCTTGGCGGCATCGCCCGTGGCAACATCCACAGTGCCGAGGGGGCGCATCAGCGTGCTGATGGGCTTCATGGCCACCCGGACGACAAGCGGCTCGCCAGTGGTCATTCCCCCTTCCAGTCCTCCCGCACGATTCGTTTCTCGGCGCACGTTGCCGCATCGGATGCGACCCGGCGCGGCAGCGATCTCGTCGTGCACCTCGGCGCCAGTGGCGCGTGCGGCGCCGAATCCCATGCCGATCTCGACGCCCTTCACCGCCGGGATGGAGAGCATGGCCGCGCCCAGTCGGCCGTCGAGTTTGCGATCCCAGGACACATGCGAACCCAGGCCAACGGGTAGCCCGTTCACGACCACCTCGCAGACGCCACCGAGCGTATTCCCCTCCTTCTTTGCGGCATCGATGCGCGCGATCATCGCGGCCTCCGCCTCGGGGTCCAGGGTGCGCAACTGCGACGCATCGGAGGCCTCGTTGAGCGCAGCCGGCAACTCGGTGGGTGCAGTGGCATCGATGCCGCCCAGGTGCACCAGGTGGCTTCCCACCGTGACGCCAAGTTCCGAGAGCAAGCGGCGGGCGATCGCGCCCGCCGCCACGCGAGCCGTGGTCTCCCGGGCGGATGCGCGTTCGAGAATGTCGCGCGCGTCGTCGCGATCGTATTTGAGGAGACCCGTGAGATCGGCGTGGCCGGGCCGCACCCGCGTCACGGCGCGGCGGCGAAGGGCGCCCTCGGCATCCTCCTCGCGTGGTGCGGCATCCATGATCTCCTGCCAGTTCTTCCAGTCCCTGTTCCGGATGAGCATGGAAATGGGGCTGCCCATCGTTTCGCCCGCCCGCACGCCAGACAGGATCTCCGCGCTGTCACGTTCGATCTGCATGCGGCGGCCGCGTCCGTAGCCCTGCTGTCGGCGCGCGAGGTCGGCGTCGATATCAGCCGCGAGCAGTGGCACGCCGGCCGGCATGCCTTCCAGGACGCTCACGAGTGCCTGGCCGTGCGATTCCCCGGCGGTGGTGAAGCGAAGCATCGCGTACACGAAACGGTGGCGGTGGAAACGCGCGAGCCCGGCGAGGTGCCGGGCTCACGAGAGAACTTACATCACGCAGAGCGTCACGGCCCAGCGGCAATGTCCGCGGCGGTCAGGTTGATCACGACCAACCCATTCGTGGAGAGACCGAACAGCTTGAGCACCACGGACGGATCGTCCGTGGGAAACGGCAGCGAGGCGCGCAGCGGACCGTAGAGGTTGGTCTTGGTGGCCAATCGTGCGCGGTTGAAGTAGTAGGCGATGTCCACGACTTCGATGCTGCCATTGGCGGAGGCAACGAATGCCAGCCGTTTGTCCTGGGGCGTTGTGATCCCGAGGGCCTGCGGATGGAAGGCGACACCCGCACCGGTCCCGAACGTGGACACCTTGCCCTGCAGACGTTGGGTGAAGGGAGCGCGCAGCGTGGCGAAGTACGTCTCGCTGCCATGTACGCCCAGCGTCGAGTCGGTCATCGCCAGGCCGAACAGCCGGTCGGAGGCATTGTTCACGAGGTCGCCGATGCTGATGTTGGGCGACACGTACTGATAGCGGCTGGCCGCAGGATTCTGGTCATTCAGGACGAACGCGCGCGCGAACGGCGCGCGATTGCCTTCGCCGAAGGCGATCCAGTTGCCGCTGGCGCTGCTGGCGGCGAAGGTGGTGTCGGTGGGGCCGGGCGTGGTCTCATCCGCGTTGACGCGCGCTTCGAGATCGGTTGTCGGCACGAGCAGCCGAAGGGCGGCGATGGTCGAATCCACTCCCTTCGAGCTTGAACCGCACGAACTGGGCGTCACGGTGCCGGTGGGGTGGTCGCAGATGACGAGCACGTCATTGAAGGGAGACGCGGCGGGAGCGGGAGAGACTCCCATGCTGTCCACGTTGGCGATCAGGAAGGAATTCGGGTCATTCCCGATGTTGGCAAAGTCGAGGATGAAGCGGAAATCCGGTGCGGGCGCCGAGGGATCCAGGAAGCGGATCGTGCCCTTCGGAGCGGCCGTGGTGGGTCGCGTGGAGACATACAGTCGTCCTCCCGTACTCTCCTCCACATACTGCGGCCGATCGGAGAATGAGATGGGGGCACTGACCGTGATGCGAATTTTCCCGGTGGCCATGTCCCGCACCTCGGTCACCTTGTACATGAAGGACACGCGCGTGAGAATGCGCTTCGACAGGTCCTCGCGCATGGCGGCTGGCGAGGCCGACCCGATGAATACGCGACTCAGGTTCGTGCCGCCCGAGTTGGCAACGAAGAGCGTATCGCGCGCACCCGTGCGGGCCACCGTCATGCCCCACGGTTGTGCGCCGACGGCGATGCCGGCAGGTGCGAAGGCGCTCGCCGCACCCTGGAACACCTCGAGCTGGTTGAAGTTCAGGTTGGAGAGGAACACATTGCCTCGCGCCTGATCAACCGTGACGTCGGCGATGACGCCCCGGCGCGCCGCCGGAAGTGCGAAGGTGTGTCCGAACACGACAAGCGAGGAGTCCACAAACGCGTTCGCGGCGCTGCCCTGGAAGGTCGTGGCGGACGCTGGTAGTGAGTATCCGATGCGGCCGCCCTGATCGTAGGCAAAGCTGATCAGCGTGATGCGCTTGCCTTGCGCCGACGAGGGGAGATTGAGGGATACCTGCACGACTGCCGTGCTCGGATACGGCTGCGTCTGCGCAATGCTGTCACGCTTGATCACGCCGCCGGCGGAATCGCGGAGTGCATAGCCCACGAACGTGACCCCGTTGCCGATCGCGGTGATCGTGATGGAGTCACTGGTCTCGACGCGCGGCGCGATATTCTGGTAGACGCGCGGTGCTGGCGGGAGTCCCGCGCGCACCGCGATGACAGTAGGTGCCGAGGCGCCGTCCTGGCCGCCGCTGTTGGTGGAGATGGGGGTAATGGTGAGGAGCGCCTTCGGCGGCGCATTGGCTGGCACCTGGATGGTGGCCGAGAACGTGACATCCTTGGGTAGCGTGCCATAGCTCGCGATCACCGTGGTATCGACCTTGGTGGGGAAGCTGGCATCGCTCACGATCCTGAATCCAAGTCGCGCCACCCCCGTCAGGTCCGTCGCACGGAGGGTGACCGTGAGTCCGGCACCCGGAGTCGCGCTGTCGCCCGGGACGGGGCTGAGCACCTGCACGCTGGGCCCGCGAACGATCTTCACGCTCACGCGTGCGGTATCGATGCCGCCCAGCGCATCCACTGCAACGGCGATGACCACCAGCGAGTCGGTGACGGAATCCGCGGGGATGAGCGACTTGAGGTAGCGCGTGATCGTGGTATCGACAACGCCGACGGCGAACGAGCCGGTTCCTGGCGCGGTGACGGCCGGATAGCGCTTGACCGTATCCTGTGTGCCGAGTGCCGCGCTGCCCCGCAGCGAGTAGCCGGAGAAGGTGATGCTCTTGAGACCCGCGCCATCCTGCACGCGGGCCGTGACGAGCAGGGAATCACCGACATTGAGCTTGGCGCCCACCGCGGGGGTGAGCAGCGTGATGGACGGCGCCGCAATGGTGAGCACCAGGGAATCGGTGCGCGTGTTGAGCGCGGCGTCGGAGACCGTGGTGCGCACGACGATCCTGTCGCCCTTCTTCGCATTCGTGAGCGGCACGGTGACCGCACGCGAGGTGCTGGCCGTGACCGGCTTGAACGTGGCCGTATCCGTCGCGATCACGGTGGCGCCGTTGCGCACGGTGGTGAGCAGCGTGGAGACACCGATGTTGTCCGAAACCTTCACCGTCACGACTACGGGTGCGGCGAGCGAGACAGCGTTGTTGACGGCACCCGCGGCCGAGAACGTCACGACCGGGCGCTCGACGTCGTCGGCACCGGAGACCTGAGTCGGAAGGCGTGTGTCGCAACTCGAGGCGACCAGCACTCCCGCGATGAGCGCGGCGTACCGCGGCAGGGACTTCGATTGCATCATATATGCTCCACGCCGCGGCTAACGCCGCACCGTATCTGAAGGCAACTGCCCCTCATCGATGATGTGGGGCGTGATCAGGACGAGCAGGTCGCGGCGTTGCTCCTGTCTCGTGGTGTAGCCGAACAAGCGGCCGATGAACGGCAAGTCCACCAGCAGGGGAATGCCGGACTTGGTGACGCGCACGCTCGTCTGGGTCAGGCCGCCGATGACCACGGTTTGTCCGTCGGCGATGAGCAGGTCGTTCTTGAGGCTGTTGTTGTCGATCAGCGTGCCGTTGTTCGTGAAGTTCACGTCGGAATTGCTGACCTCCACGTGCATCACGATCTGGCGATTGTTCGTCACGCTCGGCGTGACCTGCAGCGTCACGCCCGTCTGAATGCGCTCCACCGTGATGGGTCCGGTGAGCGACGTCCCCGCGCCACCGCTGCTCACGAGTGGCACGAACGGCACCTGCGCACCGGAGATGAGCGTGGCCATCTTGTTGTTCAACGTCGTCACGCTTGGCTCCGCCTGCACGTCCAGCAGCGACACTTCCTGCAGGGCGTCGAGGAACGTGCTGAAGTCGAAGTTGCCGAGTGCGGTGGAGTAGATGAGACGCAACGCGGCGCCATTCACCGTTCCGGAGGCGTTGGCGATCGCCGCGACTGTGTTGCCACCAAGGAGTACACGCGGGGGATCGCTGGGGCTGCCCGACTTGCCGCCCGTATCGCTCCGCTGCACGATGTTGCTGAAGAACTGCTGCGCGGAACCGAGGTCGTACTTGATGCCCAGCGCGTCGAGGTCGGTGCGGTTCACCAGCACCACCTTCGCCTTGATGTTCACGGCGGGCTGTCGCAGGTCGAGCGAGCGCGCGAAGTCGAGCAGGTCGTCCGCGCTGCTGACGGGCGCGGTGATGCTGACGCTGTTGGTGCCCTCGCCTGCCGAGACACTAGCCCGGCCGGGGCAGATCGACACGTCGATGCCACTCCCGCCCGGCGACATTGGCGCGGACGGCTGCGCGGGCGG
>JACMOE010000738.1 GCA_014378185.1 Gemmatimonadaceae bacterium
AGCTCGACGCGCCCGTGTGGCGCTACCTCCCGGAATTTCGTGGCGCGCACCTCGACAGCATCACGGTGCGCCATCTGCTGAGCCATTCGTCAGGGCTCGTCCAGTGGCAGCCGCTCTACTACCACGCGTCGAACGCGAGGGAGGCTTTCGCGGCGATCCGTGAGATGCCGCTCCAGTGGGGAGTCGGTGAGGGACGGCACTACAGCGATCTCGGCTTCATGCTGCTCGGCTTCATCGTCGAACGCTCGAGCGGCCAGCGTCTCGACGAGTACGTGCAGCGGGAGTTCTACCAGCCGCTTGGCCTGCGCAGCACGACGTTCCTGCCAAAGGCGAGAGGATTCACGGAGTTCGCGGCGACGGAGCTCGGCAATGGCTACGAGCGACACATGGTGTACGACTCCACGTTCGGCTACCGATATCGCGGCGATCCGACCGCGTGGCGCGGCTGGCGTGGCGGCGTACTTCGCGGCGAGGTGAACGACGGCAATTCCTGGTACGCCAATGGCGGCGTCGCTGGTCATGCCGGGCTGTTCGCCACTGGTACGGACCTTCGAGTCCTGCTCGATCTGCTCGTGGCTGGAGGCACGTACGGCGGCCATCGCTATCTGAGCGCCGACGCCGTCTCGCGATTCCTTACCCTGGATCGCTACGGCCATTATCTGGGATGGATGATGCCGCGCGATCTCCCACCCGGCAGCTTCATGCATACCGGATTCACCGGCACGTGGGTGCTCGGCGTGCCGTCGCTGCAGCTCTCGGTGGTGCTGCTCACCAACAAGCAGAACATGCGCACCGACGCCAAGGGCAACTTCGCCAATCTTGCGCCGCTGCAGGCAGCCGTGGCTCGATCCATCATCGCCGCGCTGGCACCGTAGGGCGGTGTCGCGCTGGTCGCAAGATCAACTCAACCGACTGGGACTGCTCCAACATTCGTGGATTGATTCGGTCAGCATACGGACATCATCATTGCCCTCCGTGCCGCTTGCGGGGCGGATGCGACCTTCCTTTACTCTTACGGGCTGTGCGTGGGGGCTGGCTTGATGCTTTTTTACGCTGCCCGCATGACATCGGTGCGGCGTCATGCGCATCGTCGACGGGATGCCAACCCCAGATACACCAACCGTCCCTGCGAGCCGTCGTGCCAGTGGTCCCAGTCAGTTGAGTTGACATTGCGACCGGCGCACCCGCCTCCGATGAGCTGCCACCCATCTTGCGGCCCGTTAGCGGACGCGACATTCTCGTCACTCATGCCTGCACTCCATCCACGGACCAAGGGCGTGCGCGTCGTGCGCGCCGCACTGCTGATGGCGGCGTGCGTCGCGCCGCTCGCCGCTCAGGCGCAGGCGTCGGCGCGTATCGAGGGCCGTGTGATCGACAGTATTCACGCCCGCGTGCCTGCGGGAGTGATCGTGCAGGCCGTTCGACTCGCGCCGGCCCCGCAGACTTTCGCGAGCGTGCAGGCCGACAGTGCCGGCCGCTATCGGTTCGACTCCCTCGCGGCCGGTCGCTACTGGGTGAGCTTCAGCAGCCCCTTTACCGATTCACTCCACGTGGTGCTGCCCGACTACGAGGTCGCAGTGGCGGACGGCGGACAAGCCGTGCTCGACCTCGCGATCCCGTCGGCTGCGACCCTTCGCGCTGCGGCGTGTCCGGGGATGGTGCTGGTGGGCGGCCAGGGAGTCGGGCTGGGCACCGTGCAGGATGCCGCCACTGAGCAGACACTCCCGGGCGCCACCGTCGTCGTGGCGTGGACCGAGGTTCTCGTGGACAACGCGAAGAAGCGAGTGGTCACGAAGCCGAGGACGAGCGCGATGGTCGTGGATTCCAGTGGACACTTCCGCTTCTGCGGCGTGCCCACGGACGTGCCCCTGCAGCTGCAGGTCCAGCACGCCGGAGTGGTCAGCGGCGTCGTTCATGCGACGGTACGTGATTCCGCGGGAATGCTCCGCCACGATCTCTCGCTCAACACCTCCACGACCGGCATGGCTACCCTGACGGGCGTGGTGGTCGGTCGCGAGAGCCGGCCTCTCGCCGATGTGCAGCTGCAGCTCGCCGGCACCGCGGGACGCGCCCGCACCGACTCCCTCGGCCGGTTCATGCTGTCAGGGTTGCCTGCTGGATCCCAGATGCTCGAGGCGCGCGGGGTGGGATATTTCAAGGCGCGCGTGTCGGTGGAGCTTCGCAGCGGGCGCTCGGTGTCGCAGCGCATCCAGCTGCTGCGCGCCGTCTCGCTCGACTCCGTCCGTATCGTGGGAGAGCGGCCCGTCAGAGGTCAGGTGCCTGACGAGTTTGTGCGCCGGCGGACCGATCCATCCACCATGGGAAAATTCCTCGATGCCGATCAGATAAACGCCCTCAATGCGTTCGACATGACCGATGTCTTTCGCACGCAGCTCGGCTTTCACGTCATCGAGGGGGTGCTGTACAGCACTCGTGGAGGAACGACCGTGGAGTGCCCAGTCAATCTCGTCGTCGAGGGCGTGCAGGGCGTGCGCATCGAGACGCTCGAACCCAAGGACATCGCCGGAATGGAGATCTATCGCAGCAGCGCGGGCGCACCGCCGCCGTACGACGCGAGCTGCGGATTGATCCTCATCTGGCTCAAGCGCTGAGAGGGACGAGCGAAAAAAACGCGCACCGGCTTCCGGTGCGCGTTTCTTTTCATCCATCAGCCGCCGGTCAATCGATCACGGTTCGTGATCGTCATCATCATCGTCATCCTGCCCGAACGGGTTGGCGCCCGCGCCGGCGCCAGCGAGGCGCTCCACGTGCAGCGTCTGTTTCACAGTCTGACCGCCCGACGTGATCGTGATCAGGTAGTCGCCCGTGCCGACGAGTCCTGCCGCGCCACGGCCGCCGCCGAAACCACCACCCCCACCGCCACCACCACCGCCCGCGGGACGGAAGAGCGCCGCGAGCTGGCCGAGCTGACCGGCGTCAGGGAGCGCTGCCGCGCCCTCACCTGCACCCTCCTGCTGGGCGGCCGCGCCAGCGCGTGGCG
>JACMOE010000739.1 GCA_014378185.1 Gemmatimonadaceae bacterium
CCGCGTCGTCAATCCAGACCGACGCTGCCGTGAAGGGCGCACCGCCGTCGGCCTTGGGGATGAGATTGTAGCCATGCGTGGGTCGGCCGCTCACCACCAGGGTTCCCACGGCGTTGACGGTGTACCTCGACCGCGGGGCAGTCAGGAATTGCGCGCTGATGTCCACGGTGCCCGTGCCGTTAGCGCCCTGCACGGTCTTGATCACCTGGTCTGGCGCACTGCTGGGCAGGTACAGCCACACGAACTTGCCGCCCGCCACGATGCGGTCGTTCGCCGGATCGGCGAACGTCACCGCGAGCTTGCCCGGACGCGATTGCTGATACTCACCCGTCGCGGTCAACGTGCGCCCCGTGAGCGGATTCGTGATGGTCTGCTCGAAGCTGGCGCGGACCGTCTTCACCTTCGTCCATGCCGCCACGGCGCGGTCGAGCAGGTCGGATTGCGGTACGGGACGCGGCCGGCTTGCCGCAGTCGTCATCGTGAGCGCCGCAGCCAGCGCGACCGCTGTGGGTGTGAATCGTGTCATGGATGTTCTACCCTTGCGCCACCGGCGCGGTTCCGGGCACGGACGTGATCGATCGCCCGATTGCGTCGGCAATGGCGCGGGCTTCACGCACGAGGCGCGCGAGCTGATCCGGATAGAGGGACTGTCCACCGTCGGACAACGCATTGTCGGGACTGGGGTGCATTTCCACGAGCAACCCGTCCGCGCCGGCGGCAATGGCGGCGCGGCCCATGGGAATCACCTTGTCGCGAAGCCCCGTGCCGTGGCTCGGGTCGGCGACCATTGGCAGGTGCGAGAGCTTCTGCACCAGCGGAATGGCGGTGAGGTCGAACAGGTTGCGGGTGGACGGGTCGAAGCTGCGGATGCCACGCTCGCAGAGGATGACCTGCGTGTTGCCCTCGGCGAGCAGGTACTCTGCGCTGAGCAGGAGGTCGACGATGGTCGCGGCCATGCCGCGCTTGAGCAACACCGGCTTTCCCAGGCGCCCGATGGTGCGCAGCAGGGAATAGTTCTGCATGTTCCGGGCGCCGACCTGGATGCAATCTGCCACCTCGGCCACCAGGTGTGCACCTTCGTCGTCCAGCGCCTCGGTGACAATGGGCAGCCCGGTTTCACGGCGGGCGAGCGCGAGCAACTCGAGCCCCTTCTTGCCGAGTCCCTGGAAGGAATAGGGCGAGCTGCGGGGCTTGAAGGCTCCGCCGCGCAGCGCACTGCCACCGGCGTCGCGCACCTGCTGCGCCGCGAGCACGATCTGGTGCTCGCTCTCGACGGAACATGGTCCCGCAATGATGGGAATTTCGCTGCCGCCGAACACCACACCCGGCGCGATGGTGACCAGCGTGTTCTCCTGCCGCCACTCGCGCGAGACCTGCTTGTACGGGCGCGAGACGTGGATGACTTCCGCCACCCCGTCGAGTGACTCGAACCGCGAGCCATCCACCCGGCCGTCGTTGCCGACGAGCCCCACCGTGGTGCGTTGTGCGCCGGGCATGGGCCGTCCCTCATAGCCCATCTCCTTGATCACGTCCACGACGCGGGCGATCTGCGCGTCTGTCGCGTCATTCATCATCACGACCAGCATCAGCCTTCCTCGATGTCGAACTCGGCCCCGTCGACGGCAAGCGACACGGGACCGGCGTAGTGAGCCGCGATGGCCGCGCGCATATCAGTGCGCTCCACCGGCGGGTAGAAGTGCGTGAGCACCAGGTGCTTCGGGAGTGCGGCCGCGGCCAGCGCACCGCATTGCTCGGGCGTGAGATGCTCCGCGATCGCCAGGTCCGACGGCAGCGAACATTCACACAACAGCAGGTCGGTGCCCCGCGCCCACTCGCCGAACATGGGGTCGTACCCCGTGTCGCCGGTGTAGACGATGCGGCCGCGTCCGCGCACGATGGAATATGCCACACTTTCGGCGGTATGGGGAACCTTGGTGGCGGCGAGTGTCACGCCGTCACCGAGATCGATCGCCGCGCCCGGCGCAATTTCCGTGATCGTGAGGTCGAAGCCAGGCGTCCGCAACCAGTCGCCGAACGCGTCCGCCATGCGGCCCAGGAACGCGGCGGTGCCCTCGGGCCCGATCACCACCAGCGGGGCGCTGCGGCCCGGGCGGTCCGCATACTTCCAGGCGAACACCAGGCTCGTGAAATCGGCGACGTGGTCCAGGTGAAAGTGCGTGAAGGCCACATGCGTGATGTCGCGCCACGCGGTGCCGTGTTGGGCGAGCCGATGCGTCACTCCGCTGCCGCAGTCCAGCAGCAGGCGCACGGAACCTGCCTGCACGAGGTGTCCAGCGCACACGCGCTCGGCGGACAGCGAGATGGTGCCCGTGCCCAGCGTCGTCAGGCGCATCAGCGTCCCAGAAAGAGGATCTTCTTCACCGATTCGGCTTCACCATCGGCCCTGAAGCGCAGCAGGTACACGCCGGCCGGCACCACGCGGCCGTTGTCCGCGGTTCCGTCCCACGCGAGCGTCGGGTCGCAGCCGCTGGAGGTCAGGTCGCGCAGACGGCCGTATCGTCCGGGCGTCAATTGGCTGGACAGCACGCCGGGAATCATGGTCCTTATCAGGTGGCCGCGAATGTCCAGGATGGTGAGTTCCACATGAGTGGCCGTGCGGAGGTCGAACCAGAAGCAGGTGGAGGCGGACGAAGCCGCCGGAAACGGATTGGGAAAATTCTGGTACAGCAGCGTCTTCACCACGGCGTCCGACGGCTCGATAGTGAAGGTCGAGGGACCCACCGCCACCGCACTGTCGACGGGCAGGCCATTCGGCAATCGTGCAATCACCTTCCAGCGGTACGACGTGTTGGCGTCGAGGTCCTCTGGATAGGTGTACACGCTATCCATGATGCCCAGTTGCGATCGCGTGATCTGCGTTGCCGTCTCGGTGAGGGACAGCTCGTACACCCACGGACCCGGCGGTAGCGAGACGGGTGCGCTGCTCCAGTGGAACGACGGTCGCCGCGAGAGGAAGTTGACGTCCGACGTTCCTCGCGGCGACACGATCCGCAGGCGCGGACCCGTGTGGCCACCCAGCGTTCGCGCCGTGCCGATCGCGATACCGTTGCGATCGACGACCGACGCTTCCACGAAGATGTCGCGATTCTCGGGGAGCAGCTTCACGGTGCCGAACCGCGGTTCGTCTCCGCTGATCGTCGAGTCGTAGACGACCAGTCCGAATCCCTGGTCGAGTGCCATGCGAACCCGCACGCGGCGCGGCGCCGTTGCGGGATCGAAATTGATGGCGCGCACATAGAATTGCGGCGCCGCAGGGAATGGGGTGTCTGGTGGCAATTCGATGCGGATTTCGCCCTGCGCGAGCCCCACGCCCGGCAGCCCGAGCGCGGCGAGCATGCCGACGATTGCTGCGCGCACCCGCCTCACGAGACCGTGGCTGCTTCCTCCGCAACGGCTGACTCGCCGGGTGCGGCACTGGTGTCAGCTTCGGTGGACGGCCCCTTCATGCGCACGCTCACCAGTGACGACACGCCCGGCTCCTGCATCGTCACACCGTACACGGCATCGCCTGCTTCCGTGGTAGTGCGCGGGTTGTGCGTGATGACGATGAACTGCGTGCGGCTCTTGAACTGGTTCAGCATCTTCACGAATCGACCCACGTTCGCATCATCGAGCGGCGCATCCACTTCGTCCAGCAGACAGAAGGGGCTGGGCTTGGTGAGGAAGATGCCGAACAACAGCGAGAGCGCCACCAGTGCACGCTCGCCGCTGGACAACAGGTTGATGCGCTGCGTCTTCTTGCCACGCGGAGAGGCATGGATCTCGATGTCGCAATCCAGTGGCGCGTCGCGATTCTCGAGCCGCAGGTCGCACTCGCCGCCGCCAAACAGCGACATGAAGATCTCGCGGAAGTTGACTCGTACCTGCTCGAACGTGGCCATGAACAGTTCGCGCGCCGTGGCGTCGATTTCCTTGATCGCCTGGAGCAACGATGCACGTGCCTCGAACAGGTCGGTGCGCTGTGCGACGAGAAAGTCATTCCGCTTCACCGTCTCGTCGTGTTCCTCGATGGCCAGCACGTTCACGGGGCCCAGCTGGTCGAGCTGCTTGCGCAGGTCGTCGGCCTCGGCCTTCAGCGTGTCGTCGTCCAGATCAAGGGGTGGCACTTCCGCGATCATCTCGTCGAGCGGCCGCTTCCATTCCGTTTCCAGTCGTTCGCGGATGGCCAGGCGGCGGCCGGACAGCTCCGTGAACCGCAGCTCCGCATGGTGGAGTTCGTCGGTCACCGAACTCGATCGCCGCCGCACGTCAGTGAGGGACAACTCGCTGCTCGCGAGAGTCTCGTCCGCAACGCGCACTGCGCCTTCAGCGTCCGAGAGGCGCGTCTCGCCATCCGACAGCGTGGCCTGGCGTGTCTCGAGATCGAGCGTCCACACCGCCATCTGCTCCGCGAGGGCGCTGTCGGACTGCGCCAGCTCGCTGAGCTCGATGCGCAGCTGCGACAGCCGCTGCGACGCTGCGGCCACTTCCTGCGTCAGTCGCCGCTCCCTGTCCACGGCCATCTGCACGCGCGCGCGCGCCTGTGCCTGCTCCACTTGCCACTTCGTCCGCAGCTCGCGCGCTTCCTCCTGACCCCGTTCGGCCTGGACGGCGCGCTCGCGTGCCTCTGCGATCACGCGCTCGTGCGCCGCGGCTTCCTCGGCAAGGGCTGCCGCGTCGGCGTCGAGCGCACCGCCGCGCTCTCCGAGCTCGGCGCGTCGTGTGCCCAGACGGTCGGAAAGCGCCATGGCGTCCTGCGCCTCCTTCGTGGCGCGAGTGACGCGCCGGCCCAGTTCAGCATGCCGCTCAGCG
>JACMOE010000740.1 GCA_014378185.1 Gemmatimonadaceae bacterium
AGGGCACGATCGCGAAGGATACGGTGGTGTTCGACTCGAGTATCACCGACCTGGGGACGTTCAGGGCGGGCTTCGAGCGGCGGGCCAAGGACACGTGGGTGAAGGAGTTGTTGGCGAAGGAGCCTTGAGCTCGAGCACGAGGCAATGAGCTGCCAGCACTCTGAGCTTGAGCTTGAGCTTGAGCTTGTGCTTGAGCCCGAGCCCGAGCTGGGCAGGCTCGAGCTCACCGCTCAATGCTCACGGCTCAGTGCTGCAGTGGCTCCAGCTCCTTGGGCACCCACTAGCCGAGCCAGACATCGAGGTGCTCGGCCACAAACGCATCGTCGGTGAGACCAGGGTACGCCGCGGACACGCGCGTTATCTCCTCCGCCTGGCCTGGCGACAAGCATTCATCCGGGTCCAGGCACCACGTGCCCGCCAGCAACCCCTGACGACGCAGCACCTCGTGAATGCCTGGAATGCAGCCCGCGAATGCATGGCGCGCATCGAAGATGGCGCCGTTGGCATCGGTGAGGTGAACAGACTCGTCAAGCCACGCGCTGGACAGCGGACCACCGCGTGACGCACGGACCCGATCGAGCAGCGACACTGCCGAGTGTGTCCAGACAGCCCACTGGCCGAGGAGTCCGCCCACCACGTGGTACGCGGGTGCGCCATCGGCGAACGAGAACGGCGTGAGCAGGTCGGGGAGGATGCTGTCGTCATTGCCCGTGTAGAGCGCTATATCCACTCGCCCGGAGTCCGAGACTGCGCGCACGACGTCGAGCGTCTGGTAGCGATTGAAGGGCGCGATCTTGATGGCCCATACGCGCTCGATCTCCGCGAAGGCACGCCAGAAGTCATAGCCAAGAACGCGGCCGCCCACGGCGGGCTGCAGATAGAAACCGAACACCGGCAGCACCTCCGCCACCGCTCGGCAGTGGGCGATCAACTCCGCGTCGCTCGCATGCGGAAGGGCGCCGAGTCCGAGCAGCACCATGTCGTATCCAAGGGATGCGGCGACGCCGGCCTCGGCGACGGCCTGCCGTGTGTCGCCGATGGCGCCGGCGACGAGGATGAACGGCGACGCACTCGCGCGTGGCCATGCGCGTGCCGTGTCCGCCGCCAACTCCAGCACCGGACGATGGAGGCCGTGCTCCGGACGACGGATGGCGAATTGCGTGGTATGCACGCCGACCGCGACGCCGCCGGCGCCCGCGTCCATGTAGTAGCGGGTGAGGGCGCGCTGGCGTCGTTCGTCGAGCGTGCGGTTGGCGGTGAGGGCCAGGGGATGCGCCGGGATCACCTGCCCCGCGAGGAGGTGCGCGCGCAGCGCCGCCTGGTCAGAAGCGGCCATCGCGCTCCTCGAAGCCGGTGGGTTTTCCCAGCAGTCGGCCGCCGGCGCGCACCCACGCGGCGGTCCAGTCGAGCAACGTGTCGAGCGGGAGCAGTGGGTCGCCCGTGAGGGTGCTCATGCGCGACGCGTTGCTGAGCAGCGCGCTGGCACTCTCGTCGCCGGAAAAGACGGGCGCTACACCGAGCCGGCTGCCGAGCCTGCGCGCGAGGTCGGCGACCCGCAGGATGTCCGGACCGGCGACGTTGACGATGAAGGGCTCTGGTGCCGCGGCATGCGCAAGCGCGGCGAGCGCGAGGGCATTTGCGTCGCCCTGCCAGATGACGTTCACGAAGCTCATGCCAAGGCTCACCGGCTCGCCGCACGCGATGCGCGTGGCGAGATCGGTGAGCACGCCGTAACGCAGGTCGTGCGCGTAGTTGAGGCGGACGATGGCGATGGGTGAGCCGTGTCGGCTGGCCGACGCGGTGAAGAGGCGCTCGCGGGCGAGGCAGGAGTACGCGTATTCGCCGATGGGTTGTGGCGGAGCTGTCTCGCTCGATCCTCCGCCTTCCGGCGTGGACAGCGGATAGACATTGCCGGTGCTGAACACCACGATGCGCGCACCGGCGTAGCGCTCGCTCACAAAGGCGGGGACGGCGGCGTTCATGGCCCATGTGGACGACGGGCTGTTAGACGTGCCGAACTTCTGGCCGGCCATGAACACGACGTTGGGTGCGTCAGGGAGTGCGGTGAGGGCGCGAGGGTCGAGGAGATCCGCGCGCACGATCTGGATGTCGAGTGCGGCGAGTGACTCGGCGGTGC
>JACMOE010000741.1 GCA_014378185.1 Gemmatimonadaceae bacterium
AATCGTCTGCCTGGAGCACCACGCGCGTGAGTGAATCCTTCTGGGCGCCGAGCTGGACGGAGAGCTGGGAAGCCTGGTCGGCACGCACTGCGGAGAGCGCGACCGCGGCACTATCGGCGCGCTGGTGCTCGGCACCAGGTACGCAGCCCAGGAAAACGAGCGCGGATGCGGCGGCGATCGACGTACGGCATGAGATGATCATGGGCGTGGCCTTCACTGGGGAAGCGATTCCATGCAGGACGGGGTGGGCGGTCGCACGCGACGGCGCACCCGGACTGCGGCATGAGCGCAACATGACGCGACGCCAGGTCGCGCGCGTGCGCAGAAGTCACAAAATCCGGGTGATCCATGACACGACGATGGGGCGATTCGACATGAATCGCCCCATCGTCGTGCGTGTCGTGCCCGCGTGAAAGCCTACGGCGTGACGCTGCCGAACCAGATCTCGAGATTCGTCGGGAGCGAGCCGTACGTCTTGCCCGGTCCTGTCCACGCCATGCCGACGCTGGAGGGCAGGGAGACGATGCCGTCGTAGTCCCCGATGAAGGGACGGACCGTCGATCCACTGGGAACGCCATACTGTGACGGATCCCACGATGTCTTCGTGACGCGCCGTGTTGACCAGGTCGCGCCGCCATCTGCGGAACCGAAGTACGTGATGTCGAACAGCGTGTTGCCCGACCAGCTGCGGTCGTTGGCCATGAGGTCGATACGTCCTGAGCCGGGCTCGATGCTCATTTCCACGTTGATACGATCCGCTGGCGCAGGCGACACGACTTGCGGCGTCGTCCATGATCCGAGCTGGCTGACGTCCGCGGAGGTGAGGAACACCTGGCCAAAGCCGCCCGTGATATCAGTGTACGCGACGTACAGCCGCTTGCGCGTGGGGTCGAAGGCCGGCACCGGATATGATCCGGGGCCGCGGAACTGTCCGCCTGCAATGTTGAAGCAGGAGGGAGGGAAAAGGCAGACCGGATTCTGGAACGTGCCGAAGCGAACCGGCGAGCTCCATGTGGCACCGCGGTCATTCGAGACGCTCACGAACATCGCCGTGCCCTTTCCTCCCTGCACGGAATTATCGAAGGTGAGATACGCCGTGCCCGAGCGCGGATCCGTGACGATGCGCTGATCCTGGTCGTTGCGAATGGAGCCGCTGGTGACCGCGACCGGGGCGGAAAACGAGAGGCCGCCATTGGTGGACGTGGCTACGTAGACTGGGGAGTGGCTGCTGGAGCCCGTGAACTGGGCCCACGTCACGTAGATGGTTCCGTCGGCGGCGACGTGAATGGTTTCGTGGTCCGGAAACTGGCCGGTGGACCCACGCGCCTTGCCGTTGCCGTTGAAGTTCGTGACGAGCGCGAGCGGAGCGCCGGTGCCGCCTGCCGTCCATGTGCGGCCACCGTCAGTGGAGCGGCTGAGCAGAAGGGCGACGCCGTGCGGTGAGGCGGCCTGATAGCCGAAGCAAGCGAAGTACGCCGTGCCGTCGGGCGCAAAGGCAACGGCCGGATCTCCACCGTAGTCGTACGGACCTGTTCCGGCGACCGCTGGATCATTCGTGTACTTGCTGATGCCTGGAATGAAGCCGTTCGGCAGCGTCTTCGTCCACGTCCTGCCACCATCGAAGCTGGCGTTCACGGCGCAGCCGTCGTTCCAGTTCCAGTCGTTGGCGCCGGTGATGAGATTCTGCGGATTGGCAGGGTTCACCGCGAGCGGCGTTTCATTCTGCGACGTGGTGTCGTTGCTGACATTCACGACGAAGGATGAGCCGCCACCGCTGACCGAACGTGTGGCGCTCGTCGGCGATGCGGGTGATATGTCGGTGACCAACTCGTTCGAGCAGGCCGCGGACATGGCCAGGAGCCCGGTCACGGCAAGGCGGACGAGCGACCGCGCCTCCGTGGCGGGGAGCGCGGATGTGGGGCGCGACGTGTGCATCAGGAGCCTCTCTTCGTTTTGCCATCGTTACGCAGCGGGTGCGCGATGGACGGAGTGCGGATCCATGCCGGCGTCGGAGGGGATCGGCGAGAGGAGACAGTGGTTCGCGCCTGCCCGGTTCGCAAGGAGCGGGGCCGGGCAGACCACGGTTGGCGTTCGTTATCAGCGCATGAAGTGGCAGGTGTATCCGCCCGGATTCTTCCTGAGATAATCCTGATGGTACTTTTCCGCGCTGTACCACGTGCCCGCGGGCTCGATGGACGTGGTGATGGGCCGTTTCCATGTGCCCGACGCGTCAACGCGTGCCTTCACGCGCTCCGCGGTCGCCTGCTGCTCCGGGCTCTGCGGGAAGATGGCGGAGCGATACTGCGTCCCCGTGTCGTTGCCCTGGCGATTGAGTGTCGTTGGATCGTGCAGCTTGAAGAACCACTGCTCGAGCAGGGTTTCGTAGCTCAGCACGGAAGGATCGAAGGTGATGCGCACCGATTCCGCATGCCCTGACTTGCTTTCGTGGGTGTCGTGGTAGGTCGGGTTTTCAAGCCACCCGCCCGTGTACCCCACGTCGGTATCGATGACGCCGGGTACGGCGCGCAGGATGTCCTCGATCCCCCAGAAGCAGCCGCCCGCGATCACGGCGACCTCGCTTGCGGCGACGCTGGAAGAGTTGGTGCCGGTGAGTGGATTGCTGGCGCTCATGGAATGGTGTCTTCGCGTGAAACGGAAATACCGGCGGAGTCGGGCGGCCGCCGGCCATCATGACAGTATAAATCCTGTTTCCCGTGCGCGGTTCCTGAGGCGAGCGCGACCTTCGCGGTGAGCATCGGGCAGTCTACGGCAGTTCCGCTGGCGACAGGGTGAGCGTGCCGCGACCCCCGTCGTACCCGAAGACGAGCCGAGTATCCTGTCCGGCGATGTTGGAGAACAGCGCGATGTCGGTGATGCTGCCGAAGGTGAGCGCAAGCCGGTTGGTCGGGATTGCCTTGTCCGAGAGCAGGAGCGCCAAGCGAGCGCGCTGATCGAAGATGAGGGAACGAAGCAGGTAATCCTGCACCACGCAGCGTCCACCGTGGCCAGCATCCACGTCGACGCCGAACCGGATGCGCCGCCCGCTGTTGCGCTCGGTGAACTGCTTGAGCTGCGAGCTCCAGCCGTCCTCCAGCCAGCACGATACGCCGGTGAGGGGCGCCGTGGAATCGGCGAGTGCGTCGTCGCGCAGCTCGGGCGCCACGAGGACGGCGCAGGGCGCATTCCGCAGCAACCCCGCGGACACACTGCCCACGAACAGTCGCTCGGCGAGGGAGTGACGCTGGAGTCGACCGCACGCGATGAGGTCGGCTCCCGCCGCCTGGCCGTATTCGATGATGGCGTCCACCGGGTCGCCCCACAGCAGGCGGGAGGTGACGTCGATGCCGGGCACCATCGGCAGGAGGCTGATGAAGCGGGCGAACAGGTCGTCACACGGGGCATCGCCAGGAAAGCCGGCCTTGTTGCGTGCAGGCTTGGGCGATGCAGGCCGTACGTGCAACAGGGTGAGCTGTGCGCCGGATGTGAGCATCGGGATGATGGCACAGGCGGCGCGCAGAGACGACCGGCTGAAATCCACGGCGACGATTGCGTGGTGAAGGGGCACGCGGGCTGCGCCGCGTGGAACGACGAGTACCGGGCGATCCGCGGCGCGGACGATCTGCATCGCGCGCTCGCCGTAGATGAAGCGGCCGAGGGCGTCATGGCGGCCGGTGCCGATGACGATGAGGCGGGCGTTGCGTTGTCGCGCGAGGTCCACGACCGCGTGGGCGCCGGGCCCGTTCTCGACAGTCACCTGGCATGTCACGCCATCCGGCTCGCCAGCGCCCAACTCCGTCGTCAGCCGGTTGACAATGGCGTCTTGCTCCTCCTTGTAGAAGCGGTCCGGAAGCGGCGCGGCGCCGGAGGCGATGGCCAGCGCGTCATGATCTTCCACGATGGTGATCACGTGCAGCTCCCGGTCCTCGCGGTGCGCCAGCCAGCGCGCCACCGCGAGGGGTTCCTGCGTCATGTCGAACGGTTTTGCCGCGAGGACAATCGGCCCTTCGGTGTGGGGCGATTCACTGTTTGTGGAGAGCCGAGCCGAAAGTGCCGATGCCATCGTCATGGAACTGTCCTCTCGTGGAAGCGAAGGTCAGAAGGCGACAGCGCCTTCGACCATGAAGCCCTGGAACTTGCCACCGTTGCGGATGTCGGTCGTGGGGAAGTTGTTGTAGCGCTGGTTCACGAACTCGATCTTGCTGAGGACGTTCGGCGTGACGTACCAGCCACCACCGATCTGCGAGCGCTGCACGTTGATGTCATTCGGCATGTTGGCCAGCTGGCCATTCACCGTGTTGTAGCGGCCACCCACGTAGAGCTTCTTGTCCCAGAAGCGGTACAGGCCTTCGCCAACGAGCTGGCGCAGGGTGCGCCGATTCAGCTCCGCACCGGCGGCGCCGGTGATCGTCTCGATGTTGCCGTAGAACTCGGCGTTGCCATAGATGACCGAAGGATTCACGACGAACGCGGTGACCATGTTCCGCATGCCCGACTGGATCGCGCCGGACCAGGCATTCGCGGTCTCGGTGGAGGTGGTGTTCTCGAGCACGTCGTAGTAGCGGGAACCCGCGCGGTCGCCGCTGGTGAGGGTGTTGTTGACCGAGCGGTCCGTCTTGTACATCGAACCGGAGAGGCGGCCGCGCAGGTCACTGGTGAGCTGCTTGTCCACGCCGAGCTTGAAGAGGTACGTTGGGCCGCGCATGCCGGGCGCTGTCACCTGGCCGTGCACTTCGCCGCCGGTGATGCCGACCATCGCCATGTAGCCATTGTTGCGCAGGTAGCCCTCGGCGCCGATCTCGGTGGTGAAGGCGTCGATGATGAAGTTGCCGACGAACGGATTGTAGATGGTCTGCCCGTTGTCGCTGCGACGGAAGTGCGTGTCGCCGTAATTCACCTCGAAATGCCCCACCTTGAGGGTGGCATACTGCATGATCTTGTCGAGCAGCGCGTTTTCGATGGGCGAACCATCGATCTGGAAGTACCCGTCCTTCACCCAGAACTCCTGGTGATGGCGTGCCGACGCGTACGTCTCGACGGCTACGCGGATGCCTTTTGCGACCTGCACGTTCAGGAACAGGTTGGCGTCAGCGTTGTTGAAGCCGGTGCCGATCTGGATGAGCGAGTTCGCGTCCACGGCCCCAACCATCTTCGGTGAGGCGGTGTTGGAGTGCGTGAGGTTCTGGAACTGCTGCGTGAAGGCGCCGCCCCAGGAGAGCTTGAAGCCGGTAAAGGGCACCGTCTCCTCCTTTGGCGACTCGTAGACGTTCAGGCCGCGCTGGTCTGGCGCACGGATGTGCTGGATCTCGATGGGCGGCGCCTCGTAGCGCGGGAGGTGCGGGGCCCTCGGCACGGCAACCGTGCTGTCCGCCTTCTTCGAGGCGGGAACGCTGTGGGAGGCGAGGCTGGTATCAGCACGTGCCGCGGATGCCACGCGGGCGGCCGGCTGTTGCGCGACGACCGG
>JACMOE010000076.1 GCA_014378185.1 Gemmatimonadaceae bacterium
CCTTGATGTCCGTATCCATCTTCTGGAGCTGCTCCTCGGAGAGTGAGCCGTTGTCTTCCATCCGTGCGCGGAGCAGCGAGATGGGATCGCGCTTCATGTATTCCTCGAGCTCCGCCTTGGTGCGGTAGGTGCCGCTCGCCGCGTCCGACATCGAGTGGCCCATGAAGCGGTAGGTGCGGACTTCGAGCAGCGTCGGGTGCTGTTCCTTCCGTGCGCGCTCGACGGCCTCACCCACCGCCTCCCGCACGGCAAAAACGTCCTGACCGTCACATTGCCGGCGCGCCATGTTGTACGCGGCGCCGCGCTCGAAGATGTCGTGGATCGCGGACGCGCGCTCGAGCGAGGTGCCCATGCCGTAGCGGTTGTTCTCGATGATGAACACGCAGGGGAGCTTCCAGAGCGCCGCCATGTTCAGCGCTTCATGAAAGGCGCCGGTGTTCACCACGGACTCCCCCATGAAGCAGACGATGCATTGATCGCCGCCGCGATACTTGATCGCGAAGCCGACGCCAGCCGCGAGCGGAACGTGGCCGCCCACGATGCCGTGTCCGCCCAGGAAGTTCGTATTGGCGTCGAACATGTGCATGGAGCCGCCCTTGCCACGCGCGCAGCCGTCCTGGCGGCCGAACAGTTCCGCCATGATGGCGCGCGGTGAGATGCCGCGAGCGAGTGCCTGGCCGTGATCGCGGTAGGTGGTGATGACATAGTCATCCGGGCGCAGCATGCTGAGCGTGCCGGTGCTCACCGCCTCCTGCCCGATATAGAGATGGCAGAAGCCGCCGACCTTGCCGAGCGCGTAGGCTTCCGCGACGCGCTCCTCGAAGCGGCGCTGCAGGAGCATCGAGTGCAGCAGGTCCATGTCGCGCCCTGCTTCGACCGACGGCTTTGTTTCTGTTTCGGACTTCTTCTTGGCGGCCATAAACGACGGTGAACGGTTAACGGTGAACTGCGAACGAGACGCCGTGCACGAAAGTCCTACACGCCAGCAGCCTGCACCTGCTCCCATGCGTGATAGCTGGAGCGAACAAGCGGGCCACTCTCCACATGACGGAACCCCATCTCCATCCCGACCTCGTAGAAGCGGCGGAAATCCTCCGGGGTCACGTAGCGATCCAGCGCAACATGGCTGTCGGACGGTCGCAGGTACTGGCCGAGCGTCAGGATATCCACGTCAACCGCGCGGAGGTCGTGCATGACGGCAACGATTTCCTCGTTTGTCTCGCCCATGCCGAGGATCATGCCCGTCTTGGTGGGGATGTGCGGCGCGATGCGCTTGGCCGCCCGGAAAATGCCCATCACCCGCTCATAGCGACCACCCGGGCGACACTTCTTGTACAGGCGCGGCACCGTCTCGGTGTTGTGATTGTAGATGTCCGGCTCCGCATCCAGCACGGCGCGAATCGAATCTTCCTTGCCCTGGAAGTCGGGCACGAGCACCTCGACCGACGTCGACGGGCTGGGGAGCTTGATCTGCCGGATGGTTTCCGTGAAGGCCCAAGCGCCAAAGTCGGGCAGGTCGTCGCGATCGACGGACGTGAGCACGACATGCTGCAGCTTCATCACGGTGGCAGCATCCGCAACGCGCTCGGGCTCCGTGGGATCGAACCTGGGCGGACGTCCGTGCGCGACCGCACAGTAGGCGCAGTTGCGCGTGCAGACGTCGCCCAGGATCATGAACGTCGCGGTGCCGTGCTCCCAGCACTCACCGACATTGGGACAGTGCGCTTCCTCGCAGACCGTATGCAGGTCCATGTCCCGCATGAGCTGCTTCAGCCGCAGGTAGTTCGGCCCGCCCGGCGCCTTGACCTTCAGCCACGACGGCTTCCGCTCGGGCAGCGCCGGCGCCTGATGGCGGCCCATGATCTGGTAGAGAGCTTGCGGCATCGCTGGAAGACGGACGGTCGAAACGGTCGGACACATTCAACAGCCGACATTCCGACAGAAAAGCGGCGATGTTCGCCGCAACGAAGGCAGACGGTGATGCAGCGTACAATAGCGGAGGTCAAGCGCAGAGGTAAGGGGACTTTAACCGGCAGAACATTGTTTGATGGTTACTCTTTCCTGTCAAAACGATCTACAGCAAACGGCGCCGGAACATCCGGCGCAGAACCGTGCCGTGACGTGCCCGACGGTGCCCGTGGCGAGGAGCTGGCCGCGCACCGGTCGGACGGGAATTGACCGTGGTAATCAGAGGGTCGCAGACGCAGCCCGCTGAAACCCCCGCCACGCGTCGCGCGTACGGAGGGCAGACTCGTACGGGAGACCGCACCATGCTTGCTACCATTTTCATGATCGGGCTGTTCGCGCTGGCAGGACTGTTCCTGTTCAAGCTCGTCTTCGGCGTTGGCCTCGGCCTGCTCGGCTGGCTGATCGGCTTCGCGATCAAGGCGCTCATCTTCGGCGCCGTGATCTACCTGGTCGTGCGGATCTTCAGCCCGGAAACGGCGCGCCGGCTGCGAGAGAAGTTCTCCGGCTCGTCCTACTGACGGTCCGCGTTGTCGTCCTGAGCTATGCGAAGGACCTGCTTTGCGCCCAGCCAGAAGCAGGTCCTTCACTTTGTTCAGGACGACTCATCTGAGCGCGCGAGTTCGTCCACGATGGCCCACACCAGCAGGGGTACCATGATCTCATGGTGCCCCGTGATCTCGTAGCCCTTGCCGTTGCGAGCGGTTGGCCGCTGCACCACGTTCACGCGCGGCCGATAGTGGCGCTGCATGTCGAGGTCCACCGTCGTGAAGTTCTGGGGAGCGCCATTCCCGAGGTTCCGTGCGATGGTGAGTGCCTTGAGGAACACCTCGGGCATGATCACGGCGCTGCCGAGGTTGAGCACCACGCCACCGTCGTCGATGCGGATGAGTGAATGCGCCAGGCGACGAAAGTCGCGATGGCTGGTGTCACCGATGGTGGGGCCGCTGGCGGGGGGGTGCTGGTGGATGATTTCC
>JACMOE010000006.1 GCA_014378185.1 Gemmatimonadaceae bacterium
CCTTGTCGAATCGACCCCGTACCGCTCGAGCACCTCACGCTGGCGGCGCACGACGAGCACGTACCCCCCGCTCGCATCGTCGAGCGCATACAGCCGCGCATCGAGATAATCGCCGCTCACCGGCCACAGGGGCGCCGACAGCCCCAACCGCGCGGCCAGCGGAGGCGTGACGGCGGTCACTCGGCCCGCACTATCGAACGCCACTGGCCGTTCGCGCGCCTGCGCGCCAGCGCGCTGGCCAACGGCGAACAGGGTAATGAGGAACGCGAGAAAAATGGTGACGCGCGAAATGGGCAGAGCCGTTCCGGTCGAGTATCGCATGTGCCGCGAGGTGGATGAGGAGGACGTGTACGCCGCTTGCACGGAGAACATGCGATCCGGCAGTCAGCGAGCGGTCACCGGAAGGTCAACTCGCACGGTTGGGACGGCTTTCGGGCACGCTGTCCGACAGTCTGACTTGTCCGACCGTCAGACCGCAGCCGCGATTCGAATGATCGCGTCAATACTCCGCTCCACATCGGCGTCCCCAGTGGCCCACGAGATCACCGAGATGCGCATTGCCGTCCGGCCCTGCCACACCGTGATGCCCGCCCAGCACGTGCCCTCCGCCTGAATGGCCGCGATCACGCGCGCCGTGCGCTCCGCGTCGCCAAAGGCAACGAGCACCTGATTGAGCACCACTTCATTCAGGATCTCGAATCCGGCAGCCGACAACCCTTCCGCAAAGCGCCGCGCCTGGCGGCAGTGCCGAGCGACAAGTTCCTCCACGCCGTCGCGGCCGAGCGCGAGCAGCGCGGCCCACACCTCGATGCCGCGCGCGCGGCGAGACAGCTCCGGCGTATAGTCCGACGGATTGCGATTGATGGTGTCCGTCGGAAGGTATTCCGAAGTGATCGCCATGGCCGCACGCAAGGCATCGCCGTCGCGTACGAACGCGATACCGCTGTCATATGGCACGTTCAGCCACTTGTGCGCATCAGTGGCCCACGAGTCTGCCTTCTCGATGCCGGCACCCAGGTGCGCCTGCTCCGCCGACGCGCGCGCCCACAGTCCGAATGCACCGTCCACATGCACGAACGCACCCGCCTCGTGGGCCACATCGCAGATATCACCGATGGGATCGAACGCACCGGTGTTCACGTTGCCCGCCTGCACACACACGATGGTGGGGCCCTGAATTCGCGGCAGGGCCCCCGCGCGCATGCGGCCATGTGCGTCCACCGGCACCTTCACCACACGATTGCGCCCCAACCCGATCACACCGAGCGCCTTGTACAGCGTGGGATGCGTCTCGGCACCGCTGATCACCGTTATGGGCGGCGCACCGAAGAGCCCATCCGCCTCGACGTTCCAGCCGACCTTCGCCAGCACGACGTGCCGGGCCGCCGACAATGCAGTGATGTGCGCGACGGTAGTGCCGGTGACGAAACTGCCAGCCACACCTGCCGGCAGGTGCAGCACGTCAATCAACCACGTCAGTGCCACCTGCTCGAACACCGCGACGCCTGGAGTCGGCTTGTAGAGGCCGGCGTTCTGGTCCCATGCGGTGGCCAGCCAGCTCGCGGCCACGGTGGCGGGCAACGCGCCGCCAATGACGAAGCCGAAGAATCGCGGGCCGGCCATCGCCATCGTCGCCGGCGACCCGATGTCGTCCAGCTGCCGCAGCACCTCGGCAGGATCGGTGGGACGTTGCGGCAGGCCGACCATCAACTCGGAGAGCCGCGCAACAGCCTCCTCGCTCGGCGACACGCGTCGCTCGGCAAGGCTGTCGAGATATCGGATGGAGCGACTGGCGGCGTCGCGAAGGAGGTCGGACACGGGAACGTGCTCCGTTCAAGGGTGGGTGTGCTGGCACGCGAATAGAACTGCAAGCATCAGCCTGCGCCATGGCTTTTAGCGAATTCCATCAACAAGTATGTTCCGCCCATGATCCCGCACCCGCTACACGGCTTTCATCCGCTGGTTCGCGACTGGTTCATTGAAACGCTGGGTGAACCGTCGGCGCCACAGCGCGAGGGGTGGCCCGCCATCGCGAGCGGGAAGGATACCCTCATCCTTGCCCCCACGGGCACGGGGAAGACGCTTGCCGCGTTCCTGTGGGAGTTGAACGCGTTGTTCACGGAGGGACTCGAGGCACCGCTCGCCAACGCGGTACACCTGCTCTACGTGTCGCCGCTCAAGGCGCTCAACAACGACGTGCAGCGGAATCTCGAAACCCCGCTCGCGCAATTGAAGGCGCGCTTCGAGCGCGAGGCATCAGTCCGCGCGGACGGCGATCGCGCGCGCACCTTCCCGGAAATTCGCGTCGTTGTGCGCACCGGGGACACCAAGGCGTCAGAACGAGCGCGGATGCTGCGCAAGACGCCGCACATCCTCATCACCACGCCGGAGTCGTTGCACATCCTGCTCACCAGCGTGCGCGGACGCACGATTTTCAGCGCGCTTCGCGCGGTGATCATCGACGAGATTCACGCCGTCGCCGGAACCAAGCGCGGGGCGCACATGGCGCTCACGCTCGAACGCCTGAGCCGCGTGGCACCCAGCGCGCCGCAGCGCATTGGACTGTCGGCCACGCAGAAGCCGCTCGAGGAGATCGCGAAGTTCCTGGGTGGTTGCGAGACAGGGACGGCGGCGGACGACGTGCCTCGCGCGCGGTCCGTGACCATCGTGGACTGCGGCATGGTGAAGCAGATGGAAACGCGCGTGATATCGCCCGTGGACGATCTCGCGCGCGTGGATGGAACCATCTGGACGTCCGTTGCACCACTGGTGCTGAACCAGATTCGCGCCGCGCGCACCACGCTCGTCTTCGTCAACAACCGCGCGCAATCGGAACGCATCGCTGCACGCGTGAACGCGCTGGCCGAGGAGGAAATCGCGTCGCCGTATCACGGTTCGCTGTCGCGCGAGCGCCGATTCCTGCTCGAGGAACGACTCAAGGCGGGTGAGTTGCGCGCACTGGTCACCACCAGCTCACTGGAGCTGGGCATCGACGTGGGATCGGTGGACCTGGTGCTCATGATCCAGAGTCCCAAGCGCGTTGCGGCCGCGCTCCAGCGTGTGGGCCGCGCCGGCCATTCGCTCGATGCCGTGAGCCGAGGGGTGTTCATCCCCACGTTTCGCGATGATGCGCTGGAGCAGCTGGCCATTCTCGACGCCATGAAGTCGGGCGACGTGGAACCCACGCGCGTGGTGCAGAACGCGCTCGACGTGCTCGCACAGCTCATCGTGGCCATCGTCGCGTCCGAAATGCCGGAATGGACGAGCGCGGGACTCTTCGCGTTCGTGCGACAGGCCTATCCCTATCACGCGCTCACGCGCGCCGCGTTCGACGAGACGTTGGCGATGCTCGCTGGCAAGTATCCCAGCGATGTGGCCGCGGAACTCGAGGCGCGCGTGTCGTGGGATCGTATCACGGATATCCTTACGCCGGCGCGCGCTTCGCGCATGGTGGCTACCATCTCCGGCGGCACCATTCCCGATCGCGGGCTGTACACCGTGAACCTTGCCGACAAGACGCGGCTGGGCGAACTGGATGAGGAGTTCGTGCACGAGTCCCGCGTGGGCGATGCGTTCCAGCTGGGCAGCTCCACGTGGCGCATCCGGAGCATCGAGCATGACCGCGTGATCGTCGTGCCCGCGCCGGGTGCACCGGCGCGCATGCCGTTCTGGCGCGGCGAGTTCATGGCGCGCTCGAACCACCTGACCGCGCGCATCGGAACCTTGCGTCGGCAACTCGACGACGCTCGCACGCTGGACGACCTCGCCGACCTCCAGCGGCACTACAGCGCCGACGAGCCCACGGTACGCTCCCTCGTGGAGTACGTGCAGGCACAGCGCGCCGCCACGCACATCGTGCCCGACGACACGCACCTGGTGCTCGAACACTACCGTGACGAAGTGGGATCGGTGCGCATGGTGCTGCACGCGCCCTTCGGCGGCCGAGTGAACGCGCCCTGGGGCATGGCACTTGGCCGTCGCATTCGCGAACGGCTCGGTGTGGAGGTGCAGGTGCAGACGACAGACGATGGATTGATGCTGCGCCTTCCCGACATGGGAGCATCGCCACCGGTGGACGCCATCCGGTCACTCGCGGTGGACGAGGCGGAGCGACTGATACTTGAGGAAGTGGGTGCGTCGTCGCTGTTCGGCGCGCGCTTCCGCATGAACGCAGCGCGCGCGCTGCTGTTGCCGCGCGGCAACCCTCGGCGACGCATGCCGCTGTGGCTGCAGCGCCTCAAGGCTGGCGACCTGCTTCAGGCCGTGGGGGAA
>JACMOE010000742.1 GCA_014378185.1 Gemmatimonadaceae bacterium
GACGCCCTTGCGTGCGAGGAACGTGTCCGGCGCTCCTTCGTCCACGGTCACGTCCCATCCTCGATAGCGTCGGCGAAGCTCTTCGGTCGACACGGCCGTACGCTTTCCGGCCACGATCGTCTGCACCAGATGGACACCGCCGTCTGCGGTCGCACTCTGGAGCACCTGGATCACGCGCGCCCGCTCGGCTGCGCTGAGGCCACGGAAGGCCGCCGGCGTGTAGATGACTGCCGTGAGCGGATTTTCAGGGGTGAACGACTGGAGCGCTACGGCGCTCGCGTGCACCCGTTCCCCAAGGCCCGCCTCGGCGGCTGCGTCCATGACGCGCTGGACGACGTCGGCGTCGGCGAGCGCGGTCACCTCACAGCCGTTGGCGGCGAGATAGAGTGCCGGAGTTTCCAGCGTCGCACCGGCAACCAGCACGTGGGAATTGTCGATCACCGGGTGCACGGCCCGCACGACCAGATCGTCACGGCTGAGCCCCCAATGCTCCGGGCGTCGCAGTTCGATCAACTCCTTCACACGCCGGCGGCCCCACGTTGCCACGTTGGGGAGGCGCAGGCGACGAAAGATGATCCGGTCCACCTCCGCGCACAGCAGGAACTCGGTGAGGCCGAACTGCTGTTGCGCGTCCAGCACCCTCACGGCCTCGTCCGCAATGGAGAGAAGCACGCTGCGTGGGACCGACTCCTTGTAATTCTCGATCTCTCGCTCGAGGTACAGCTCGTACTCGTGCTTGAGCGATCGGGACGGCCGCTGCGCCATGCGGAAAGGGGCTGGGGACGCGTCTAAGCTAGAACATTCATGCGAGCGCGCAAGTGCGTGTCACAAATAAAGTTATATCAAATGTTTACGACAGTGTTTATTCCACCGCCTTGCGACAGCCCAACCGGACGTGCAAATGGACGGAGATCGAGCCTAGCTTCACCCGGTGTGGTCATCAGCCAGCCAGACGGTTTACGCAACATCCCGACACCATGCCCGAGCTTCCAGAGGTCGAAGCGGCGTTGAAATCCCTGCGCCGCCGCGTCACGGGTCGCACCATTGCCCGGGTCCGCGCGTTGCACCCTTCCATGCAGCGGACGCTTACGACCGCGCGGGCGCGCGCGTTGAAGGGCGCACATATCCTGCGGGTGGAACGTCGCGGCAAGCACCAGTTGGTGCACCTCGCCGATGGGCGCCTGCTGCATGCGCACTTCCGGATGAACGGAGAATGGGTGTATGGACGGATCACGGATGAGGATCCGCGGTGGGCCAGAGCCGTTTTCGAGTTCACCGATGGCACCCGCCTCGTCTTTGTCGATTCGCGCGCGCTCGGCACCATCCAGTTGCACGCGGCCGGCGCGCATCCCGACCTGGCGCTCGGCCCCGATGCGTCCGACTCTGCGTGGACGGCCGGCCAACTCGGCGAGGCGCTCTCGAAGCGTCGTGGGCCCATCAAGCCGGCGCTGCTCGATCAGGGATTGGTGGCCGGCCTGGGAAACATCTATGCGGCAGAGGCCCTCTGGCGTGCGCGCATCGATCCTCGCACCGCCAGTCGATTGCTTACCGTCGCGCAGGTGAAGGCACTGCGAAAGGCGATCGCTGTGGTGCTCGACCGCGCGACGGGCGCGCGGTACACGGATGACAGCACCGTTCACCTCGACGTGTACGATCGGGAAGGCCTGCCGTGCCGGCGGTGCACGCTGCCCATCGAGCGGATGGCGCAAGCCGGGCGGTCCACGTACTTCTGCCCCCGCTGCCAGCTTCTTGCGGGTGCTAGTCCATTGCCTCGAGCAGCGCGCCCTTGATGTAGCCCGTCTCGGGCACGGTCAGCAGCTCGGGATGATCCAGTGGTTGCCCGCGAATCTCGCGCAGTACTATCCGGCGTCCGCTGTCTGCCGCCGCCGCTTCGAGCATCTCCATGAAGAGCGGCTTCGAGAGGTGAAAGGAGCAGCTGGCCGTAAACAGGAGACCGCCCGGTGACAGGAGCCGCATTGCGCGCAGGTTGATCTCCTTGTAGCCGCGGAGTGCTGCGGGCAGCGCGTTGCGCGTCTTGGCGAAGGCCGGGGGATCGAGCACGATGGTCTCGAACTGCGCGCGCTCACGCTCTCTCGCCTTCAGGTACTCGAAGGCATTCGCCTCGACGAACTCGCCATTGGTGAGGCCATTGCGGCGGAAGTTTTCCTCCGCTCGTGTGAGGGCGTGCGCCGATGCGTCGAGTGCGGTGACCTGATCCGCGTGTTGCGCGAGGTGCAGTGCAAAGGAGCCGTGATAGCTGAAGCAGTCGAGCGCGCGCCCTCGTGCGACGCGACCCACGAGCGCGCGATTCTCGCGCTGGTCGAGGAATGCGCCGGTCTTCTGCCCGCGCCATGGAGCGGCGAGGTATCGGATGCCGTGTTCGTGCACCTCGATTTCGTCGGGGACGGTGCCGTGCAGGAGCTCGACGTCGTTGCCGAGTCCTTCCTTGGCGCGCAGCGAGACGTCGTTGCGTGCAAGGATGCCTGTGGGCGCGAGCAGGCTGCGCAGCGCGTCGATGATGTCGGCGCGGAACTGTTCGAGTCCGGCGCTCATGAGTTGGACGACGAGCCACTGATCGTAGCGATCGACGATGAGTGACGGAATGAGGTCGCCTTCGCCGTGGACGAGGCGGTAGGCGTTTGCGTCGCGGGCGAGGCTGTTGCGCCGTGCGACGGCTTTGGCGATGGCGGCGTGCCACCAGGCGCCGTTGATGATGGCGTCGGGATTTCGGTCGAGGAGCCGCAGCGAGATTTCGGACTGCGGGCTCCAGAGGGCGATGCCGAGTGGTTTGCCGCGCTGGTCGTTGACGTGGACGGCGCCGGCGGGGCCGTCGGGGCGGCCGATGACGTCACTGCGGTAGATCCAGGGGTGGCCATTGTCCCATCGTCGGGCGCCCTTGGTGGAGACGGTTGCGGAGAGCATGTGTGGAACGTAAGCGGGCGGTTCCGGAGGGGGTGTGTGACTCCTTGAGATTCGCGGGGGAATGGGGTAGAATGCAGACCCTTCGTTGACGTCGGCCGTTGGCTGCGGCGCGAAGGTTGTGTGAGGTAGAAAAGCAGGTGAAGCACTTGCAGATGGTGTTTCTTCCGTGTACAATGCAAGGCTCACCGCGAGAGTTTTTGGAATCGCGGAAATGCTGTTTGAAAAGTGAAGGACAGAGGATGGGTCGTCGACCTTTTGCATGGTCTTTTTGGTCGGCGGCAAATCGTGGGAAATGGAATCTCATTTGCTTCTTGTTGTGCTATCGGGCTGACGCCCGGTGCGCGTGACGAGGGCGGAGATTGTAGATTGCGATGGCAACGCGCGTAGTTCTGCTTGAGCCATTTTGTGGTCAAGCGAAGGAAGGCATGTGGGGGATGCCTGGGCACACAGAGGCGATGAAGGCCGTGGTAAGCTGCGAGAAGCTCGGGGGAGTGGCACACACGCGGTGATCCCGAGATGGCCGAATGGGGCAACCCGGCTGTCCGCGAGGGCAGTCATCA
>JACMOE010000743.1 GCA_014378185.1 Gemmatimonadaceae bacterium
ATATGAGTACGTCTGTCCGTGCCGCTCGTCGAACAGGTAGGCTTTTCGAGCGGGTGCCAGCGCGAGCAGCCGAGCATTCTCCGCGTCTCCTCGGTCATACACCACCCAGATGTGCTCCGCACCCGGATTCGCGACGTTCCGCACGAAGGTAACGTGTGGATTGTGCGTGGTGGCGTAGCGCACGAAGACGACCGCCTTCGGATCATGAATGGATGAGAGCAGCTTGTCGAAGCGAGTAAGGAATTTCCGGTCACCCACGTGCTGGCCGCGAATGGTCCGCAGTGCGGTAAGTCCGGGAAGTACCAGCACTACCGCCGCCACCGTGAGGGCGAGCGACCAGCGTTGCGAGCGCCAGTGGAACGTGGGTGTCGGCACGGCGCCACGCGGCCGGCCTATCATCGAGACGGCCCACGCGAATCCGGCTGCGGTGAGGTAGGCGAACGCGGGCACGGTTTCGTAGTAGTACAGCGTCCACGCCGGTGGCGTGCCGTACACGAGGTAGGCCACCAGCAGCCAGACGCCGCTGAGGACCGCGAACGCCGTCGCTCCACTGAGCGTCAGCAGGCCGAGCACGGCGAACACCACCAGCACGCCGCGAGACACGGCCCATATGCTGATTGACAGGTCGGGCGCGCGCGTGAGGAATGTGGAGCGCAGCGCCGAGACGTGGTGGTTGATGTGCATGTACGAGTAGGTGCGATTCAGCTCGTACAGGTCGGGGGTGACCGCGTGGGAGGGCGGCGTGGTGTCGAGACCGAATCCCGGTACGTCGTACGGCATGTACATGCGCGTGTAGAGCGTCAGCGGCGTGACGCGCCAGTCGTGCGTGGTGCGTGCGCTCCATAGCGGGAGAATGCCCAGCACCAGGATGCCCACCGCGCACGCGAGGCCAAGGTCGCGCCAGCGGCGGAGCACGATCACGTCGCGCAGGACCACGATGCCAACGGGAATGGCATACGCCAATCCGGTGAGTGGCCTGGTGATGGCGTCCCAACCCGTGAAGAGCGCCAGCGCGAGCAGCCATCCGAGTTCGCGCCTGTCGCGCCACTCGAGCAGTGCATACCAGCCAGCAAGCCAGCAGACGGTGGTGGTGCTCTCGGAGAAATACGTGGGTCCGAAGTAGAGCACCATGGGCGACGTGAGCCAGATGATCCACGCCAGCAGCGCCACGGCGCCGCTCGCCATGCGGCGCGCAAGGACGTAGAGGAGCGCGCCAATGGTGGATTGCAGCACGAGCGGCATGAGGGGCAGCCAGCCGAGGAGCGCGCCTGGCGTCATGAGCAGGGCATGGCCGGGGAAATACTTGGCGGCCAGCGCGGGCTCCACCAGCACATGCGGCTGCGCCCAGAAGTCCGGCAGCGGCGGCGACGGAAGGGCCCACATGCCACGCGCAAAGATCTGCGCCTGGAGCACATAGGCCATCTCGTCGTGCACCACCGGAATGGGATTCCACGCCGCCCACGACATCCAGAGGGCCACGAAGGTGAGGGCGAACACCCCGGCCACGCTCGCGCGCGACGCGAGCGTGCGCGCGAGCGCACCCGAGTCCCCCGTCGCGCCCCCGGCAACATGCGCCAGGAGGGCCGCGAGCACGATCGCGATAAATGTCAGTGTGATCAAGCGAACGGATGGTGAGGGAAGGCGCCGGCTGGCGCTGCCCGTCGTTCAGGGTAACGCAGGCGCGGACGGGTCATGGGGGAGGGTACGATCGCGAATCTCATCAAACAAGTACGCGGCGCGCCCGGGAGCGATTGCCAACAGGCGCGCATTTTCACGGGAGCCGCGATCGTACACGGCCCACACGAAGTTCACGTCGCTCGCGCTTGAGGTATGCGCGACGAGCGCCTCGAGGAGGATTGCGACCAAGGTGAGTGTCAACACAGGTGCACCGCCGTTGCCTTCACGCTCGCGACCACGGGCACGCCCACCTCGAGCTCCAGCTCGCGCGCCGCAGCCGCTGTCACCAC
>JACMOE010000744.1 GCA_014378185.1 Gemmatimonadaceae bacterium
GCGGTTGCGATGCTTGCCTCCATCGCCCTTTCGCTGCCGGTGGCCTGGGTCTACCTGCTCACGCGCGCCAAGCGCGGCTATCAGCAGTCCGTGGTGCAACTGCTCATCATCCTGCCACTCGTGGTGTCGGGCATCGTGCTCCTCGTGAAGTACAGCATCACGCTTGCATTCAGCCTTGCCGGCATCGTCGCGGCCGTTCGCTTCCGCAACACGCTCGACGACAGCAAGGACGCCGTCTATGTCTTTCTCGCGACCGCACTCGGCCTCGCCGCGGCCGTGAACCTGCCCGTGGCCGCCGTGGTGTCCATCCTGTTCAACGTCACGGTGCTGGTGCTCTGGTATTCCGTCTTCGGCAACGCGCCCGTGGAGCTCGATGGCAGCATCGCCGACCGTCGCCTGCGTCGGGCCAAACAGCTCGCGCGGACCGGTACATTCGTCGCGCGCATGGACGACGAGGTGTTCCAGAACATGACCCGCGACCAGCTGGAAGGCGTGGCCGAGCGTGCGTTGCGCCGCGCAAAAGCCAATGATGATGGTGCGCTCGGTGCCACCGACGAGGCGTGCCTGCGACTGCGGACGCAGGACGTGACCGCCATGCGATCGGTGGTCGAGCCCAAGCTGCAGGACTACACCAGGCAGTGGCGCATCGGCGCGGTCACCGCCAATGGCGGCGTCGAACACGTCGAGTACTTCCTCCAGCTCAAGAAACGGACGCCGCCAGACGAACTTCTGTCGCTCATCCGTGCCGCTGGATCGAGCCACGTCATTCACGCGGAGTTCAAGTGAGGCCCGGAATCCGGAACTCGATCGCCTTCCCCGTGCGCCGCGAGCTGGCCGCGTGCCTGCTCGCGGGATGCATGCTGCCGCGCCACGCCGGCGCGCAGGACAAGGCCGACAAGCAGGCCAAAAGGGAGAAGAAGGAGAAGAAGGAAAGGACGGAAAAGAACGGGGATGCGCCGACTGACTCGGCGGCCACGCCGCCCCTCTTCGCGACCGAGGCGCCGCTCGCCGTCACGTTCACGGCCAACTTTGGCCACCTGCGCACTGACAAGGGCGATGCCGCCCCGTGGCGCGCCGCCACCATGACCTACGCGGGCCCGGATGGGAAGCCGGTCGTCGTTTCACTCAAGGCGAAGACGCATGGCATCTGGCGGCTCAAGCACTGCGTCATTCCACCCATCCGCCTCAACGTCAGCAACAAGCAGGCGAAGGGCACGCTGTTGCACGACGTGCAGAAGCCGAAGATGGTGAGCGTTTGCAAAAACGACGATGGCTACGAACGGCTCGTGCTCAAGGAAATGCAGCTGTACCGGATCTACCAGGTCCTCACGCCCATGAGCCACCGTGTGCGCACGTTGCGCGTCGCCTACACTGACAGCGCGTCGGGCAAGGTGGAGGCAACGCGATACGCGTTCGTCATCGAGGATCCCGACGAACTCGCCGACCGGCTGGGCGGAACGATGACGAAGACAAAGGGCGCCACCACCGACGACATGGACGCCGAGCCACTCGCCAACGCGTTCCTCTTCGAGTACCTGATCGGCAACCTGGATTTTTCGTTCAACCAGCTGCACAATGGCGAAGTCGTCATGAAGCGCGATGCCTCGCTCGCCATCCCGGTGGCCTACGACTTCGACTTCTCCGGCGCGGTGAACGCACCGTACGCCACGGTCGACCCGCAGTTCAGGTCCAGGCGCATCACCGACCGCGTCTATCGCGGCTACTGTACCCTCGCCTCGGCCAATGCATCCGCCGTCGCCCTCTTTCAACAGAAGAAGGCGGCGATCTACGCCCTGTACGCCGATGAGGTGGGCAAGTTGCTCGGGCCCGACACCATCCGCGAGTCGCTGGCATACTTCGACGAGTTCTACGGGGACATCAAGACGCCCAAGGACGCCCAGGACAACGTGTTCGGTCACTGCGTGGGCCCCCGCTGACCGGGGTGACGAAGGCGGCACTACTTCCCTCGGTGTTCCGCTACGAGTTGCGTTCGGCGGAACAACTCGACGCGATCGCTGCCGCACCGCTGCCACTCGGCCTCACGGCGAGTTCGCCCCATCGCTCGCGGCATCGTGATCTCTACCTCGATACCCCGGATGAATCCCTGCGAGGGCAGGGCATCACCTGCCGCTTGCGCATCGGTGCCAACGACAGCCACGTCCTGTCGCTCCGCATCGACGGCAACAACGGCGCACCTCCGCTGCGAGTCGATGCCGCGGCGAGCTCCGCGGACGTCCAGGGCGCGCTCGCCGAAAATACCACCGCGGCCCGGCGCATCAGGGCGCTCATCGATCCGGTGCGCCTGGTGCCACTCCTCGACATGGAAATTGACCGGCTCACGCGCTTCGCACACCCGGACTTTTTCCGCCGCCCGCGACTGGAGCTGCACTTCGACCGCATCACCATTCGCCGCGACGACGTGGTCCGGACCTTTCACCAGCTCTGCGCACACCTGCGCCGCGGGCCGACGGCCGGACTGGAGCGCCTCGCGCGCGCACTGGAGGCCACCCACGACCTCCGCCAACCATCCGCTCGGCCACGCGAACACGCGGAGCTGCTCCTGCGCTGGAAGCGCATGGCGCCCCTGCGCCCGCCGCTCGACAATTCCGATCAGGCGATGCGCACCGACGCCGACGCCGCCTCGCAATCCGCACCCTTCCTGAATCCGGAGCTCAGCCTCCTCGCATTCCAGCGACGGGTACTCGCGCTGGCGGAAGATCCGCGCACACCACTACGCGAGCGGCTGCGCTTCCTGGGCATCGTGACGAGCAACATCGACGAGTTGTACATGGTGCGCATGTCCGGCCTGCGGGCCGAGGCGGGCGACAGCAACGCAACCGTGCCGCGCGCGGACGGCCTCTCCTCGCGGGAGCGACTGTTCCGCGTCGAGCAGGAGGTTGACTGTCTGCTGCAGGCACAGTCGCGCTGTGCACGGGCCTGTCTCGCCGAAGCTGCCGAGGCGGGCGTCCACGTTGTGAACTGGGCCGATCTCGCGCCGGACGAACGCGAGCAACTCACGGCACGGTGCCGCGACGAAATCCACCCTGGTCTCACGCCGTTGGCGATGACGTTGAGTCCCGGTCATCCCCTCCCGCACCTCCCGCATCTCGGCCTCTCGCTCGCCGTCGTGTTTCGTCGCGAGCCCGGTGGTGCGCTGCATCTCGCCGAGTTCGAGCTCCCCAGCGACGCGCCGCGTCTGCTGCCGGTGCCTGGCAGGGAACGGGACGTCATCGCCATGGAGGAACTCCTCCGCGCCAACGCGCACCTCCTGCATCCCAACGTGCACGTCGAGGGTGCCCACCTCTTTCGGGTGACTCGACGCGGCGATCTCGCGCTCGACGAGGAAACCGCGGACGACCTGCTCGCGGCCGTCGCCCACGCCACCGAGCGGCGGCCCTACAACGCTGCCGTCCGCGTGGAGGTGGAGCGGTCCATGCCCGCGTTCGTGGCCGAGCTGGTGCTCGAGAGCCTGCGCCGGGATGCGCTGGTGCAGGGCCTGGAACCCGCCGTGCGCGAGGTGCAGGTCATCGACGGCCTCATCGACCTGCGCTGTCTCGCCGCATTGCCGCTGCCCCCACTGCCGGCACTGGACTACCCCGTGTTGCGTGCGCGTCACCCCGTCACACCGGGCCAGACCATGTTCGACGCCGTGCGTGAGCGCGATCTCCTCATGCATCACCCCTTCGATTCGTTCGACGGCACGGTCGTCCGCTTCCTGCGCGAAGCGTCCGTCGATCCCGCCGTCACCACCATCAAGGTCACGCTCTATCGCGTCGGCGACCCGTCACCTGTGGTGGAGTCGCTGCTCGCCGCGGCGCACGCCGGCAAGCGCGTCGTCGCATTCGTGGAGCTCAAGGCCCGGTTCGACGAGGAACACAACGTGTCCTGGGCGCGCGCGCTGGAGCGCGCGGGGGGCAACGTCGTCTATGGCCTCGTTGGCCTCAAGACCCACGCGAAAGTGGCACTCGTGGTGCGCCGCGAAGGCGAGCGACTACAGCGCTATGCGCATATCGGCACTGGCAATTACAATGGGCGCTCCGGGTTGCAATACACCGACCTCAGCCTCTTTTCCGCGCGAGAGGACATCACGGCAGACATCGCGGACCTGTTCAACGAACTCACCGGGTCGTCGCGACCGCCGCAGGGATTGTCGCACGGCGCACTCGTCGCACCACA
>JACMOE010000745.1 GCA_014378185.1 Gemmatimonadaceae bacterium
GCTGGGCCGTGACGTTGCGTTTGGTAGGGCGTCCACCGCCGGACCAGTACTGGCGGACCAGTCCTACCAGTTGACGCGGAAGCCGAACGCATCGGTTACCACACCCTGATACTGGGGAGCATTGCAGCGCACACAGAAAGGCCACCCATCACGGGTGGCCTTTCTCAGCATCTGTCAAAGGACGCCACTACTTCGTACTCGGTAGCCAACGCAGTACGAGTGCAGTCTGGAAGGACTTCGACCGCCGGACCAGTTCACAAACGGTCAAGCCAACCTAGGCCCCAGCGAGCATGCGCCTGCGCAGCGACATCAGCCGCTTCTTCACCGACCCATCCAGCACGGTATCCCCAACATGGACGATCACCCCGCCCATGATGGTCGGATCCACCGAGAGATGCGGCACCACCTCCTTGCCGAACATCCGCGAGAGCTGCTGCGTGATCGCCGACATCTCGTCGTCGCTCGTTGCCCGGGACACGGTCACGCGCGCATGAATCCGCCCTTCCGCGGCATCGACGAGGTCGAGGTACTCGCGCGCGATCTCCGGAATGAGCATCTGCCGACGGTGCGTCACCAGCGACTGGAGGAAGCGCAGGAAGTTGCGCGGCACCTTGTCCGTGAACGCAGCCGTGAGCACCGCGTTCTTCTCGGCCGTGCCCACACGCGGCGACTCCAGGAACAGGCGCAGCTTCGGGTTGGCGCCCATGGCACCCGCGATGTCGGTGATCATCGAACCCCAGCCACGGAGATCGTTCCCCTTGCCGGCGAGGGCCAGGAGCGCCTCCGCGTAGTTGCGCGCGATCGTCGTTTCTCGCATCGGCTATCGGCTCGCCGTCACGGCGGCAGGCGTCACGCTGGCCAGGAAACTCTCGACGAGCTTGCGATTGGCGTCCTGGTCGAGGTTCTTCTCGATCACCTTCGACGCGCCCGCAATGGCGAGATCAACGGCCTCGCGGCGCAGTTCGGCGATCGCGCGGGTCTTCTCGCGCTCGATCTCCTGGCGTGCGCGGGCGAGCATGCTGGCCTGCTCCGCGTGCGCCTGTTCCACCAACTCCGCACGCACGCGCTCAGCGGCGATGCGGGCATCGGCAATGATCTTCTGCGCTTCGCCACGTGACGCGTCGAGGTTGGCGCGATGCTCGGCGAGCAGCGTGGCGGCCTCCTCACGATCGCGCTGGGCGGCATTGATTGCATCCTCGAGCGCCTGCTCCCGCGCCTCAACAGACTTGAGGATGGGGCCGAACGCGAAGACCTTGAGGATCACGAACAGGCCGATGAACACGATCAACATCCAAGCCATCACGCCATAGTTGGCGTCCAGCAGGTTGGTGTTGGCCGGTTCGGCGAGTGCAGGGGTCGCTGCCAGCACGACGAGAGCGAGCGAACGAAGAAGGGTGCGCATCGGAAGTCGATGAAGAAATAGAGAGGGGTGGCGCGCCCGTGCCGCAGGGACCAGCGCGCCCGAACGAAATACAGCTTGCCCTGCATCTGATACCCGATGACGACGCCGAACAGCGCAGCGCCCTCGATGAGCGCCGCGAAAATCAGCGCCGCCGTCTGGATGCGCGCCGCCGCTTCTGGCTGGCGTGCCATGCCTTCGACAGCCTGGCCGCCGATGCGGCCGATGCCGAGTCCCGCACCGATCACCGCGAGGCCGGCGGCAAGCCCGGCGCCGACGCCGACGAGGCCGCGGCCGTTGTCCGTTGCTGCCTGAAGCAGCGGAAGAATTGCATGCACCATTGTCGCTCTCCTTGATACGTACTGCGTAGTGAATGTCAGCGCCCGCGGCAGAAGCCGCCGTCCGTCAGCGAGGGCAGGGCCTCAACGAACTTTCCCGGCCGTCCGGCCAGGTACATCTAGCACACGATCGAGCGATGCTCGTGCGGTCCATCAACAAGCAACAACAACGACAACTCACAGCAACAACAAAGGCATTGACCTCGATGGTTCGCAGAGAAAATCACTCAGGCTTCAGTGCCGCAGTCCTCCGTGTACCTCTGCGTCCCTCTGTGGTTCGATCTTGCTGTTTATCTCTTGTCCTAATGATGGCCTTCGCGCATCTGCCCAATGAACACCGACGCCAGCAGCGCGAAGATGAATGCCTGAAGGAACGACACGAAGAGCTCAAGCATCATGATGCCAACCGCCAGCGCCAGCGGCGCTGTACCGAGCAGGTAGCTCTTGAACGCGAACACCAGGCCGATGAGCGCCAGCACCACGATGTGCCCCGCCGTCATGTTCGCGAACAGACGAATGGCCAGCGCGAACGGCTTGGTGAGCTTGCCCACGAACTCGATGGGCGACATCAGCAGGAACATCGGCAACCGCATCACTGGCGGCAGGTCCGTGTTCCAGTAGAAGATCGTGCGAAGGTAGCCCAGCCCATTGGCGCGGATGCCCGCGACCTCCACCACCACCGCAGTGATGATCGCCAGCGTGGCTGTCACCGAAATGTTGCCAGTGACCGTGCTGCCGTATGGAATGAGGCCGAGCAGGTTCGCAAACAGGATGAAGAAGAACAGCGTCAGGATGAACGGCGCATACCCCTCGCCATGTGGACCGAGGTTGGGGATGGCGACCTCGTTGCGGATGTAGAGCACCATCGCCTCGATGCCCGACGCAAAACCCTTGGGACGACCCACCGCATGGGTGTGCCGCACGTGTGCGCGCGCCGCGGTGATCAACGTCACGCAGCAGAGGAACGCCGCGAGCAACAGGAAGACGACGTGCTTGGTGGGCGAAAGGTCCACCGCCACCTTGCCGATGTGGATCGGCGCCCAACGGGGCAGCTCGTCTTCGCGGGTCTCCCAGATGCGCAGGCCGTTCGGCACTTCGATGCAGTGCGAATCCGTGATGTGCGGCGAGATGAAGTCGCCTGGCGCGTATTCCTCGCATCCACCTACGTGTTCTTGAGCGGCGCCGGTCTTCACCTCGACGGCAGTGACCTGGGCGGCGTGCGTGGCCGCGCTGTCGATCGCGGACGACTGGGCGCCGAGCGTGGTGCCGGCGACGAGCAGGGCGATGAGAAGCAAACTGGTCTTCATACGTTGAGCAGCGGCGGTTCGATCAGTTCGGTCAGAAAAAAATATGTCGCAAGGCTCAGCATCGCCGCATTCGACGGCAGTCCGAGCGCTCGACTCGCGAAACCATAGACAACAAGTGCAACCAGGCAAATCACCGCGCCCAGTCCCCAACCCGCGATACCGTGTCCGCCATCTACCATGGAGCGGGCCAGGGCAAACGCCAGCAACTGCACTACCAGCGCGACGATCGCGCTTACCCACACCGCCTGCCTTTCGCCGGCCGTGCCGAACACCGCGGTGAACACACCACCGGCCAATCCAATGGCCACCACGCACGCCAGACCGTACATCATCACCGCTCGCCCGAAACGGCGAGGCTGGCTCACGGCGCGCCGTCCTGCCGCGCCTTGCGCGCCGCGTCGTCGCGTTCCTGCACGCCCATGAGCTTGCGA
>JACMOE010000746.1 GCA_014378185.1 Gemmatimonadaceae bacterium
GCCGGGCGGTGATGACCGTGTAAGTGGAGGCAGGGCCAATGGTGCGGTGGCCGCCTGACGCACTGCGTACGCGGAGCCGGTTCAGCGCACCGCGCCAACCTCGGTCGCGCTTCACTTCTGTCCAGGGTCAATCGATGTCGCATCGTCTTGTTGCGCGCATTGCCACGGTGGCATGTTCTGTTGCCATCCTCGCCGGATGCTCGCACTCCGGAGCGGCCTCCGCAGCGCCAGCGCCGGTTGCAATGGAAGTTGCCGGGCTGCCGGCCGGAGTCACCGCATCGATGATCGCCGTGGGAGATTCCATCTTCCACCCGGCCAGCTGCCAGCGCTGTCATGGAATGGACGCGAAGGGCACCGTGCGCGGCCCTGATCTCATCGATGACAAGTGGGCGCAGATTGACGGTACGTACCCGGCGATCGTCGCGATCGTGACGACTGGGGTTCCAAAGTCGAAGATCAAGATGGCGAGCGCGCCGTTCGAGATGAAGGCGCGCGGTGGCACGAACCTGAGTGACGAGCAGATCCGCGATGTCGCGGCGTACGTATACACTTTGAGCCATCACTCCTGACCGGCCGCGTCCTGCGGGTGGACCCATGGCACGCGCTTTGGATATAAAGAACGGATCGCGGCCCTTGCCGCCCAACTTCTCCTGATGCCAGGTACGTACATGCGGTTACTACGGACAGCGTTGGCACCAAGTGTTCTCGTGGCCAGCTGGTTCCTGGCGGCGTGTGGCTCATCGGACGTAGGCACCACCACCCCCACGAGCCCGGTGGTGCCAGTGCCGCCTGTCACGCCGAGCACCCCAACGACGGTGACGCTCGCGCCGGGGGCGAGTGCTACGGTAGCGACGGGCGGAAGCGTGTCGCTGGTGGGAGGGTCGAGCGGTGGGGAATACGTGCTCGTCGTTGCGGACACGGCAGTGAACGGCTCCTCGACGGCGAGTAGCTATCAAGTTACTGCGGCTGGGGTGTCCGGTGCAGGCGCGGTGAGCGCGCCCTCCACGAGTGTCATGTCGCTGCCGCAGGATGGCGGCTCGCTGAGTGCGCCGCGCCTTGATTTTTCATTCAGCGCGAATCTCAACGCGCGCGCGACGCCCACGCTGACGCCACAGGTAGCAGCGGCGCGACGTGCGTGGAGCACTGTGTCGGCCGGCAGTGGTGCGACGTTCTCGCGGTCGTCCACGCCGCCCCAGGTGGGTGACCTATTGGCATTGAACGTGAGCTCCAAGGCGTGCGACAGCGTGACCAGTCGCACGGCGCGCGTGGTGGCCATCGGCACACAGTCGATTGTCGTAGCCGATACGTTGAATCCGGCGGGAGGGTTCACCGCCGCTGACTACCAGCGATTCAGCACGCGCTTCGACACACTCGTGTATCCGCTCGACGTGGCCAACTTCGGTGCGCCGGCGGTCTTCGGCAGCTCCGGCAAGATTGTCCTGTTCTTCACCAGCGCGGTCAACGCGCTCACGCCAAAGGGATCGACGTCGTACGTCGGCGGTTTCTTTTTCAGCCGCGACCTGTTCCCCGTGCTTGCCACACCGGGGGACAGGCAGCAAGTGTGCGCCGGCAGCAACGAGAGCAACCTGTTTTACCTGCTGACGCCTGATCCAACAGGTACGGTGAACGGCAACATTCGCCGCACGGGCTTTGTGGACAGCGTCACGACGTCCGTGTTGGCGCACGAGTTCCAGCACCTCATCAACGCGTCGCGGCGCATCTTCGTGAACAGGGCCACGAGTCCATTCGAGACGGTGTGGCTCAACGAGGGCCTGAGCCACGTGGCGGAAGAGTTGTTGTTCTACCGAGAGGGAGCCAGCACGCCGCTTCAGAACCTGGACGTGCCGGCGATTCGCGCAAGCGTGCAACTCAGGAATGCGTTCAATGCCGACCAGGCGTCGAATGCCGGCCGATACCGCGAATATCTCCTGGCGCCGTCCACCAGCTCACCCATCCGCAACGACGACAGCCTGAGCACGCGCGGCGCGACGTGGAATTTTCTTCGCTATGCGGCGGATCGCAAGAATCGCGGTGGCGGCACGGACGCCAGCGTGTGGCAAGCGCTCGTGAACTCCACGACAAGTGGCGTTGCCAACCTGCGGCAGGTATTCGGATCGAACCTCGGAACGATGCTGAGCGACTGGTCCGTGTCACAGTACGCCGACGACATCGTGCCGGGCGTGAGTGTGGATTTCACCCAGCCCAGCTGGAACTGGCACAATATCTATTCTGTGCTTGGTGGTTCTGCGTCCGCGCCGCCCACCTATCCGTTGAAGGTCACCGGGCTGACGACGGCGGGAGCGAGCGGATCGGTCATTCCTGGAGGCTCGGGCTTCTATCGATTTTCCGTGGCGGCAAACACAACCGCCGTGTTGGGGATGACGGCGGAAAGTGGTGGAGCAGCGAGCCCTCTCCAAGGGGTGATCGTTCGGCTCCGCTGACCTTTCACGGCCCCTGCGCCCGAGCATCGGACGCAGCAGGCGAACGATTCTGTGCGCCGACATCCCGCTCTCTTCTGCGATCCGACGGGCCACGCTCCCATGCATCGCCGCCGGCGGCATAAGTGGGTCGACCTCGCGCGCAGGCGTGTGACCTGCGCCCGCGACCATCCGAAGTCGCGCACCATGAATTCGTAGAAGAACGGCAGGCCGTAGAGCGCGATGCCGACGATGGAGAACAGCGACGCGAACGACGTCGCAGCGACCTGCACCTGGGCCCTGCGGAGCGAAGAGTGCGGCTGCACATCCGTATCC
>JACMOE010000747.1 GCA_014378185.1 Gemmatimonadaceae bacterium
GACGAGGTGCCGGAACCGGCGCAATCGAGCACCCGCACCGCACGCAGGTACGCATTCTTGGCCACGCCATAGCTCGCGGAGCCAACCGTGCCGGCGACATGGGTACCGTGGCCATTGCAATCCTGTCCGTTCTGCCCGTCACCAATGGCGTCATACACCGCCGATGCGCGTCCTCCAAACTCCGGATGGCCGGTCTGGATGCCGGTGTCGATGATGTAGGCGCGCACGCCGGTGCCCGAGCTTGCGTAGACGTACGAACCGTTCAGCGGCAGCGCACGCTGGTCGATGCGATCGATGCCCCACGACGGCACGCTCGTCTGCGTGGTGTTCGCCGTCACGATCTGGTCCTGCTCGATGTACGCAACGTCAGGATCGGCCTGGAGCGCAGCCAGCGCACCCGCCGAAAGCGTCGCCGCGTACCCCTTGATGGCGCTCTCGTACTTGAACTTCAACTTGCCACCATGCCGCGCGAGCTTCTCGTCTGCCTTGCCGAGCGGATCCGACACGCTCGCCTTGAAGACGACGATGTAGTCACCATCCACTCCGGACGAGCCCTTGGCGTAATACGGCGCGACAGGCGCCTTCATCTGCTGTGGTGCGGCAGGCGCGACGGGCAACGGCGGTGCGTCGGAGCATGCCGCGAGTGCCAGCGCGGCGAGCGTTGGTGCGAGGAAACGCTTCATCGTGGTGTGTCCTTGTCTGGTGCCGGGCCGCGCAATGGGTGTTGTGGGTTGCGGGTCCAGCGTGTCCGGATGTGCGGCGGCCCGTCGTCTTCGACTGGCGCGGTGCGCATGGATCCGGGGTCGCTCGCTAGCAGCTAAATCGGGAGCGCGGTGACCTTATCCCCGCGTCCCGCGGCCCGCAACCCCGTGGAAACGAGCCCGACGATCTGACTCTCAGGCTGGGTCATCGATCTTCCGACTGCCCGAACAGCAATTCAACCTCGGGCCGGTCGTCCGACGGGCCGATGACGTATACGTAGTCCCCTGCCTGGATCCGCGTAGATCCTGACGGCGCAATCAACGCCCCACCACGCTCGAGCATGCTCACGGCAGCTCCCTTGGGGAACGGTACCTCGGAGATCAGCGCACCAGTGACGGCCAGATGCGGCGAGATGAAGTAGGCTCGCAGCTCGTCGCCACGGGGTGCGCGTGCGTCCACCTCGATGGACGTCTTGGGCGGCGGAGGCGCCGCGGATTCGACACGCAGCAATCGCGTCACCCATGGCACCGTGGCACCAGGCACGATGGCCCCCAGCACCACGATCAGGAACACCACGTCGAAGAGCTCACGCGCGCCCGCCACATGCGCCATTACGGGAATGGTGGCGAGCACGATGGGCACGGCGCCGCGCAGCCCCACCCACCCCACATACGCCGACTCCCGCCACCGGTACCGAAAAGGGAGCAGGCAGAGCGTGGTGACGACTGGTCGCGCGACCACGGCAAGGAACAGCGCCAGGCCCAACCCAATCTCCGCCACCTGCCACACCCGCGCGGGATACACCAACAGCCCGAGCAACAGGAACATCAGCACCTGGCTCAACCAGCCAAGAGCATCGTGCACCCGGCGCACACCCACGGCGTGCGGCAGCGCCCCGCTGCCCAGCACCACGCCCGTGACGTAGACGGCGAGGAACCCACTGCCGTGAAGCAGCGTGGTCAGGCCGAACGACAGGCACGCGATCGCCAGCGTGAAGGCGGGATACAGGCCGGCGGCCGGCAACTTGATTCGCAGCATCACCCAGCGGCCACCATACGCGATGGTGGCGCCGGATACCGTGCCCACCACCAGTTCGATGGCCACGTCGCGCGCCAGGGAAAAAGGCTGCACGGTGCGGCCGCTCACGAGCGCCGCCGTGAGCGCGGTGGTGAGGATTACCGCCATCGGGTCGTTCAGGCCGGATTCGACCTCCAGCGTGAGGCCGACGCGTTGGCGCAATCGTGTCCCGGTGGCCGGGAGGACGGAGAACACCGCTGCCGCACCAGTGGAGGAGACGATGGCGCCGAGCAGCAAGGCCATGGGCCAGGCGACGCCCATCACGTGCGCCGCGACGGCCACCAGGCCGGCGGTGGCAACCACGCCAACCGTGGCCAGCACCGCAGAGGGGAAAAGCACCGAGCGCGCTGCGGCAATCGATGTGTTCAACCCGCCA
>JACMOE010000748.1 GCA_014378185.1 Gemmatimonadaceae bacterium
GCCTCGCCCAGCCGTGCGCCATCCGGGATCCCGGCCTGCGCCATATGCGGCTTTCCACCCCCACGCCCACCCACCACCGTCGCCAACTCGCGGACAATGGCATCGGCACGGACGCCCTGCTCCCGCAGGTCATCCGTCACCACCGCCACCAGCGAGCCCTTGCCATCCTCGAGGCGCGCCGCGAGCAGGCCGACGCCACTCCCGATCTGCTCGCGCAAGGCGTCGCCCATGGCCTGCAGCGCCTTCGCATCGCTCACCACCACCTCGCCGAACGCCAGCCGTGCGCCGCCGTCGCCCAGTGGCTGTGCCGCGGCGAGCAGGCGCTGCAAGTCGTCCCCGCCACCTCGCATTGCCTCCTCCAGCTTCCGGTCGAGCGCTCGGCGCTCCTCGATCAGCTGTTGGACGCGACGCTCCACCGTGCTCACGGGCGCCTTCACCATCTCGGCCACCCGCGCGAGCGTCTGTTCCTGCTCACGCAACTGCGCGAAGGCCGCCGGTCCAGTCAGCGCCTCGATCCGGCGCACGCCGCTCGCCACGCCGGTCTCCCCCAGAAGCACGAACAGGCCGATTTCGCTTGTGTTGCGCACGTGCGTGCCGCCGCACAGCTCCATCGACACGCCCGGCACGTCCACGACGCGCACGATGTCGCCGTACTTCTCGCCGAACAGCGCCATCGCGCCCTTGACGCGCGCCTCGGGGTACGGCATCTCGCCGCATGTGACGGGCGACGCACGCCAGACCTCCCGGTTCACGATCGCCTCCACCGCAGCGAGGCGCTCCGCATTCACCGGACCGTGATGCGTGAAGTCGAAGCGCAGCCGGTCTGGCGCCACGAGCGATCCTGCCTGATGCACGGCATCACCGAGCACCTCGCGAAGCGCGGCATGCAGAAGGTGCGTCGCTGTGTGATTGCGCTCGATGTCCCGGCGGCGGTCGTTCATCACGCGCGCCGTCGCCGGCCCCCAGTTGAACGTGCCCGTGAGCCGGCCCAGCGCGGCCGAGCGCCCCTCGACCTTCCGCACGCCGTCCACGTCGATGCGCCAACCCGCGCCCACGATCTCGCCCACGTCCGAGATCTGGCCGCCCGACTCGGCATAGAACGGCGATTCACTCAGCAGGATGGCCACGCGGTCGCCCTCGAGACGACGCAACGCGGACACCTGCGTCTCGATCTCGATCGCGTCATAGCCCACGAACCGCGACGCGACCGCATCGGCGCCCACCGGCCGCTCCCAGGCTGCCAACTCGTCGAGTGCATCCGCGGCGACACCGAGCTTCCGCGTCTTCCGCTCATCCTTGGAGCGGGTGCGCTGCTCCTGCAGTGCCGTCTCGAAACCCGCGATGTCCACCGTGTAGCCGCGCTCATGCGCCATCAGCTCGGTGAGGTCAATCGGGAAGCCGAACGTGTCGTACAGCCGGAAGGCATCCTCGCCACTGATGCTGCCGCGCACGACCGTCCCGCTGTGGGCGCTGTGCAGCGGCGCGAGCTGTTCGAACCGCGACAATCCCCCTTCGATGGTCGCGAGAAAGGACTGCTCTTCGACGCGCGTGGTCTGCAGCAGGTGCTCCGCCCGCGTGCGGAGCTCCGGGAACACGTCGCCCATGACGTCGATCACGGCTTGCACCACGTGCACGAGCGTCGGCTCGCGACGCCCCAGCAGGTACGCGTGGCGCACCGCGCGGCGAAGAATGCGTCGCAGCACATAGCCGCGCCCTTCGTTGCTGGGGAACACGCCGTCAGCGAGCAGGAACGCCACCGCCCGCGCGTGATCGGCAATCACGCGGAATGATGCGGGGTCCACGGCGTTCTGCACCACGTCGGCACCGGCCCGCGCGCCGGCGATGCGCACGCCCGTGCGATGCTCTCCACTCTCGCGCCCCCAGTAGGCAAAGCCCACAGTCGCCTCGACGGCGGCGATCAGTGGAGAGAACAGGTCCGTGTGGAAATTGTTCGTCACTCGCTGCTTCACCGCGGCAATGCGCTCGAGGCCCGCGCCCGTATCCACCGACGGTCTCGGTAGCGGCACCAGCGTGCCGTCCGCCTGCTTGTCGAACTGCATGAACACCAGGTTCCAGATCTCGAGAAAGCGGCCGGACTCGGCGCCCTCCACGAAAGCGTCCTCTGAAAACACCTCGCGGTCCATTTCCGTCCACTCGCCAACGGCACCATCCGGGAAGCGGAAGTCGCCCGCCACCCTTGCCAGGTCCACGTAGATCTCAGTGCATGGGCCACACGGGCCCGTGTCCGCCATCTGCCAGAAATTGTCCGCGTCGCCCAGGCGGTAGATGCGGTCTGCCGAGATTCCGGCAATCTCCTGCCAGAGCGCGAATGCCTCGTCATCACTGTGGTGCACGCTCACGCGGAGCACGGCAGGATCGATCGCCAGCTGGTCCTTGCCGGTCAACAGCTCCCACGCAAAACGAATCGCATCTCGCTTGAAGTAGTCTCCGAACGAGAAGTTGCCCAGCATTTCGAAGAAGGTGTGGTGCCGAGCCGTGTGACCGACCTGCTCCAGATCATTGTGCTTGCCGCCGGCCCGCACGCACTTCTGTGCCGTGGTGGCACGATGTCGGCCCTCCGGCGCCTCCTCCATGCCCAGGAACACCTTCTTGAACGGCACCATGCCCGCATTCACGAACAACAGCGTCGGGTCATCCCCTGGTACGAGCGACGCACTCGGCGTGAGGAGGTGCTCGTGCTGGGCGAAATATGAGAGGAACGTCGAACGGATGTCGGAGGCGCGCATAGACCGCGAAATATAGGGCACCGCCTTACACGTCGCCGTCCGGCTCCTCGACGGCGGCGGACTCCTTGCCCACCACGTCCATCGCGCGCCGGATGTCATCGGCGTCGTAGCCACGGCGCGCGAGAAACGCGTAGAGCCGCCGCCGCTGCACGGCGGGATCCAGCCGAGC
>JACMOE010000749.1 GCA_014378185.1 Gemmatimonadaceae bacterium
CAGCGCCCGCACGCCGCCGTTGTAGTAGGCCGCGTAGAGGATGCCGTTCGGTTCGTCCACCGAGAAGTTGTGCGTGCCCGCTCCGCTCACCGTGTAGAACGCCACCTCGCGCGGCGCACCCATGCCACTCACGTCGATGACGTGCACGTCACCTGAAGACGATACGCCGACACTACCGGAGCTCTCCTCGCCCACAAAGGCGTACCGGTTGCTTCCCGTGACAGGGTCCTTCACCCACCAGATGTTGTGCACCTTTCCGTTGACGGTCTTCACGCGCCCCAACTCCACTGGCGCCGCCAGCGTTCCGCCCTTGCCACCGCCCCCGATATCCCAGATCGCCACGCCGTCATTCCAGAGGCCGAGGAAGAGCAGGCCGTCACGCATGAAGGTGTCGTGGACGAAGGGACTGCCAATGCTGGTGGTGTTGATCTCCTGGGGAGCGGCGGGATTGGCGAGATCCACGATCACGAGTTGCGCCTTCGCTCCGCCGCCCGGATCAATTGACAGGAATCCATAGAGCTTGCCGTTCACGCGGCCAATTTCCGCCGTGTGCACGCCAACGGTGATGTGCGCGGGGGCGAATCGCGTGAGCAATACAGGTCTTCTGGGGTTGGCCAGGCTGTAGGTCGCAAGCGAGCCGCTCGACTCCGTGGCCACCACGAGCGTGGACCCGTCATCGCTCACGGCCACGTCGCCAAGCGTGCGTGCGCCGTCGACCGTGACGGAATCCACGAGCACCGGAGTGCCGGACACGTCCCAGATATAGAACGCGCTCGAAGTGGTGGTATTGTTCCACGACGTCGTGTACGCCGTGTTCCCGCGCACCGCGATCTCGCCGGAGATTCGGGACGGCTTGAAGTCGCCGCGACCGACCACGGACATCGTGACAGGCGACGAACTCGTGACCGCGGGCAGCACGATGTCGGGCCGTGTCGCCTCGGAGCTGGAGCACGCGGCGCCAAGCATCAGGCCGAGGAGCGAGTAGAGAGGACGTGTGAAGTGCATTCGGAAGTGCGAAGATGTGAAAGGGACACTCGAGACTGCCGGTGCCCTCAGTGTGCGTGCGGGGACACGGTGCCGGAAGCGAGCGTACCAATCGCGGGTCCATCGATGTCGGCGACTCCGTAGCGTCCCATGCGCGCGTGCGCATCGCCAGCGCGAAGTCGCACGCCCGCGGTCAGCATCCAGAGGCGGCTCGTACCATAGAGACGATCAGGTGTGGCTACGGACCGTGCGTCGCGCGCATCGGCCCACAGCCGTGCGAGTTCCATGAACGGAACACTGGAAACGCGGTGGAACGATGTGCCCGGCGCGGCGAGCTGCAAGGTTGCCACGCGCCATTGCGTGATGCCATTGATGCTGAGATCCGAGGCGGGGCGCGGCGTGCGGAAGGGTTCCGCGAGCCGGCTTTCCTCGGGACGCTCGCTCTGTTCGAGTCGCAGCGCGATTCCCAACGGCCCCGCGCGCACTGCTCCCTCGACGAGGGCCGATTCGTAGCCGAATGCATCCTCATTCCTCGACGCATCGTGCTCCACGGTCTTCGCCCATTCAGCGAGGACGTATCGTCCGCCCCCTGGTGCGATGTAGCGTGCGGAGATACTGCGCTTGCGCTGGCCAAGGCCCGCGCCCGTGACGTCTTCGGGCGACGCCACGCGCGCATAACTCGCCTGGAGTTCGGTGGCGTGCGTCGGCAGCACCGTGCCCCTGACGGACCACGAGTCACCGAACCGATCGAGCCTCGGCACCGATGCGGGGTGCGTCGGTTCGTCCCCACCGAAGACGGCCGCTTCCAGCATGGCCGGACCCAGGCGAAGCGCGCCGATTGCCGCGAGGCGTTCGAGGATCTGTGAGAGGTGGTGGTTGACCGGGAATTTCTCGAGCGGGCGCATCATGGGATCGTCGGTGCCAAAGGGGGCAAACCCACGGCCGCCGGCCGCCGACCACGAGGCCGCTCCGATGACTCCGCGACCCGTCACCATCAGTTCGTGGACGTATGTGTGCGGATGGCGACGATCCACGAATCCCTCGCCGTACGCCCCGGTATCGAATTCCCCGTTGGGGATCGTGAAACCCTCGGCATCGAGGGTCGTGGCGATGGCACCGCGATCGTGCCAGAACCCAAGGCGCGCCATGACGAGCGCCTGCGAAACGGCCAGCTGCGACCCTGTGCTCCCGCCCGCCGTGGGGGCGGCGCGCGTGAAAAGCGGGATGGCCTGCGCCATGACGTGCATCGTCGAGCGCGGCGTGGTACCCGTGTCCACCATGACGTGACCGGCATGCTGCGCGTGCAAGCGCGCGGAGGCGAGCGCGGTGGCAGCAGCGAGGAGAACGGCGGTCCGGGCGACGGGCATGCGCATAAGTTACAACTCCTACCCTGCCCACCCGAATTCGATCAGTCGTGCTCACTCGTCTGCCAAGCCGTGCGGAAATCATGGCCATGTCGCGCATCGCCGTGCCCGTGGTCCTGGCGCAGGTGGGGTTGATGCTCATGGGCGTGGTGGACACGCTCATGGTGGGGCGCGTCTCGGCCGAAGCGCTCGCCGCGGTGGCGCTCGGCAACCTGTATTTCACCGCGCTCGTGGTGCCAGCATCCGGCACGTTGATGGTGCTCGATGCGGTGGTTTCACAGGCAGTGGGAGCGCAGGATCATGACGGCGTGGCGCGCGGGATCCAGCGCGGATTCCTGCTGTCGCTCCTGCTCGCGGTGGTGATGAGCATCGTGCTGCTGCCCGTGCGCGGCATGCTCGTGCTGCTCCACCAGCCGCCCGTGCTGGTGCCGATCGCAAGCGCCTACGTCCTGATCTCCATCGTCGGCGTCTTTCCATTCCTGGGGTTTGTCGTGTTGCGACAGAGCCTGCAGGCCATGCGGCAGATGCGCGTGCTCGTGGTGGTGATCGTGGTGGCGAACCTGATGAATGCCCTTCTCAACTGGGTGTTCGTGTATGGACATCTAGGTATCACGGCGATGGGCGCACCCGGGTCGGCGTGGGCCACCGTCGCGAGTCGATGGCTGATGGCATTGCTGCTGCTGACCTTCGGCTGGCGAGCATTGCGGGGGCATCTCCTGCCTTTCCGGCGCGAGACACTGCATCTCGCCCCGCTTCTGGCCATGCTGCGCCTCGGCGTGCCCATCGCCCTGCAGCAGGGCATCGAATTCGGCGCGTTCGGCGCGATCGGTGTCCTGATGGGCGTGCTTGGCACGGTGGAGATGGCAGCGCACCAGATCGCGCTGAATCTCGCGAGCCTCACGTTCATGGTGCCGCTGGGGGTCGGCGCAGCGGCTGCTGTTCGGGTCGGTCATGCAGCAGGGGCGGGCGATGCGGAGGGCGCACGGGAGAGTGCTCGCGCGGCGATCGTTTCCGGCACCGCATTCATGGCGTGCACCGCCGTCGTTTTCCTGTTGATGCCCGGGATGTTCGCCGCGCTGTATACGTCCGACGTGCCCGTTGCCGCGCTGGCCGCCGCGCTCATTCCCGTGGCGGGGGTGTTTCAGGTGTTCGACGGTGCCCAGGCCGTATGTGCCGGCGTGCTGCGCGGCCTGGGCGATACAAAGGCGCCGTTCTTCATCAACCTGGCGGGGTTCTGGCTGGTGGGGCTACCAGCCAGTATCGGCTTGGGGTTCCATACGCGGCTCGGAGCTGTTGGCCTGTGGTGGGGCTTCGTCGCGGGCCTCGCTGCCGTGGCCGCCCTGCTGCTCCTGCGGGTGCGCAACCGAATGCGGGGCGGCATCGCGCGGACTCATGTTGAATCCGACATCATGCACTTTGCCACCGATCCATGATCCAGTGCACTCGGCGCGCGGAACCTGGTCATCGCACGGCGCGGCAAGGACGGTAATAAAAAAATCGGGAGCCTCGCTGGAGAGGCTCCCGTTTCTGTTTCGTTGTCCAGCGCTAGTTCTTGTGCCGGAACGTGATGCGACCGCGCGTGAGATCGTACGGCGATACTTCGATGGTCACCCTGTCGCCCGCGAGTACGCGGATCCTGAATCGGCGCATGTTCCCGCCGAGGGTTGCCAGCACGTTGTGACCGTTGGTCAGTTGCACCCGGAACGTGGCGTTCGGGAGCACCTCCGTAACGGCGCCCTCGAGCTGAATCGCGTCTTCTTTGGCCATCCGTTGAACTGCGCTTGTGCCCGAAGGCTAGCGCGAGCGCTCGGTGCGGCTGCGACGACGCGCCGCGGCGGCTTTGAGCTGCCGAGCCTCGCTCGGCTTCACGTAGTAACGCTTCTTGCGCAGGTCCTTGAGGATGCCCGCCTTCGCGATCTTCCGCTTGAACGCCTTGAGCGCCCAATCCAGGCGATCGCTTTCTTCGAGATGGATCTCGACCATCAGTACGTCCTTCCCTGAGTTATGTGTTTGCCGAGGCCCATTGCGACCGCAGCCCCGAATATTAGCCCAAGGCGCTGAGGCTGTCAATCTGAGCGGCGGAGAGCAATGTGGCGGTGAAGGGCGGCTTTGATCCCGCCTTCCACCGCCACATTTCAGACGTCCTTACCTGGAAATTCTTCGCCCGTCGAGTCGAGCGATCAGGGAACGGGCCGCTTCTTGATGTCGACGTTGTTGCCGATGATGCCGCCAAGGATGCCGCCAGCGGCTGCGCCGATGATGCCACCCTTCACGCTATGCGTCGATGCGCCACCAATGACAGCACCCGCCGCGGCGCCGATGGCGGCATCACGATTGGTATGCTTTTCGGTGACCGTGCGCGGCTCGGAGTAAACCGTCCTGCCACTGCCCGACCCGCTGTTGCTCTCGGAACTGGCGCGGTGCCGAACGCTGGAGGTATGAGTTGTCGTGCGTGCCGGAGCTGTGGACCCGGTGCGAAGCGCCGTCGGTGCCGGAGCGGCTGCTGCCGCCGCGCGGGTGCGCTCCGCGGCCGAGATGGAATCGAGCGTCGCGGTCTGGCGGGCCTGTGCCGCGAGCGTGAGATCGTTGCTCAGGGTGGCATCGGCCGGCTTGTCCTTGCTGCAGGCTGCAGCCAGCACGAGTGCGGGAGCGATGAAGAGCGACTTGGTGGACGGGCGCATTGATACCTCCAGGAATGATCGGCGTTTTGCCGAGATGCGTTCATACACTAATAACGCAGGGCGCGTGCCATATACCGAGGTCAGCCGCCATTTCTCGTGCGCACTTCTGGGCTGTGCGCCG
>JACMOE010000750.1 GCA_014378185.1 Gemmatimonadaceae bacterium
CCTTGCTCACGTGGTCCAGCGCGCGCACGCGCGCAGCGGCGCCGGCGGCGGGGCCGTCGAGCGCGGGCTGGATGAGCGTGCCGCCGGGTGCCCGCGCCCTGTGCGCGGCCGTGGGGGCGGGGGGGAGCAGCCGTCCCCGATCGATGATGGCGAGGCGGTCGCAGAGCTGATCGGCCTCCTCCATGTAATGCGTCGTCATGACGATGGTGCGGCCCTGCCGGTGGAGGTCGCGGAGCACGTCCCACAGCGCGAGGCGAGCCTGCGGGTCGAGGCCGACGGTGGGCTCGTCGAGGAAGATGACCGCAGGCTCGTGGATGAGCGCGCGGGCAATCATGAGCCGCTGCTGCTGGCCGCCGGAGAGCGCATCCACCTTTTCGTGCGCCTTGTCCTGCATGCCGAACTGCTCGAGATGCACCATGGCCCGCTGGACGGCGACGGCGCGCGTGAGGCCGAAGTACGCGGCATGGAACACGAGGTTCTCCAGCACGTTGAGGCCGCGGTCGGGATTGGCGCGCTGCGGAACCACGCCGATGCGACGACGCACGCCGACCGGATCCCCTATGACATCCGCGCCGGCGACGGACGCTCGGCCCCCGCTGGCGACGATCCTCGTGGTGAGGATGCCGATGGTGGTGGTCTTGCCGGCGCCGTTGGGACCGAGCAGGCCGAAGAACTCGCCGTCGTGAATGACGAGATCGAGCGCTTCCAGCGCCACGAGTTCACGTGCGCCGGTCGGAATGGTGGGAGGCGGACCGCCGGCACTCGGCGGGCCGAAGCCCATGCCTGGAGTGGATCCGCCGCGCCGTTTGCCGGCAGCGACCGGATAGACCTTGCGAAGCCCTTCTGTATGGATTGCGCTCACGCCAACCAATCTATCTCCTGGCCGTCGGCTGCGACACCACGGCAACGTGTTCCTTACAGCGCGGCTTCTTCCACTGTCATCAGCCGGCGATCGCGTCTAAGGGGCCTGTCGCATTCCTGGGCGCACCCGTAGCTTCGCCGGCATCAGAAGCGTTTTGCCAGACGCCTGGCAGACGCCACTCGTTCCCTCTCGAGGCCTCTTCATGCTTGCATCACTGTACGCCCTGACGTTGCGCCGCGCGGCACTCGCGGCTTCCCTGCTCGTGCCGGTGTTGCCGCTTGCGGCACAGAAGCCCGTGACCGCCACGAAGCTCACCAGCGTGGAAGGCATCACAGAGTACGCGCTGCCGAATGGACTGCATTTCCTGCTGTTCCCGGATGCGTCCAAGCCCACGGCGACGGTGAACATCACCTACCTCGTCGGCTCGCGGAACGAGGGCTACGGCGAGTCGGGAATGGCCCACCTGCTGGAGCACATGGCGTTCAAGGGAACGCCGAAGCATCCCAACATCCCGCAGGAACTCACCGACCACGGCACGCGACCCAACGGGACCACGTGGTACGATCGCACGAACTACTTCGAGACCGTTCCGGCCACCGACGCCCACATCACGTGGGCACTGGAGCTGGAGGCGGACCGGATGGTGAACAGCTTCATCGCGAAGAAGGCGCTGGAAAGCGAGTTCTCCGTGGTGCGCAATGAATTCGAGTCGGGCGAGAACTCGCCATTCAGGGTGCTGATGGAGCGCGTGATGGCCACAGCGTACCTGTGGCATGGCTACGGCCGGTCCACGATCGGGTCCAAGGAGGACATCGAGAGCGTGCCGATCGAACGCCTCAAGGCGTTCTACCAGAAGTACTACCAGCCGGACAACGCGGTGCTCGTGGTGGCAGGCAAGTTCGAGCCGGAAAAGACACTGCACCTGATCGAGAAGATCTACGGCGCCATTCCGTGGCCGCCGCGCTCGCTGGACAAGGGCAACCTGCTGTACAAGACCTACACCGTGGAGCCCACGCAGGATGGCGAACGGCTTGCCACCTTGCGCCGCACCGGCGACTCGCCGCTTGCGATGGCTGGCTACCACATTCCCGCTGGCTCCCACCCGGATTTTGCGGCGGTGGAAGTGCTGACCGAAATTCTCGGAAGCGAGCCATCCGGGCGATTGTACAAGGCGCTCGTGGATACCAAGACCGCAGCCAGCATTGGTGCCTTCGCGTTCCAGCTGCGCGAGCCCGGCATGCTGCTGGCATTCGCGCAGCTCCGGAATGGAGGCTCCGTGGATTCTGCGCGCGCGGTGTTGGAGCGCACGCTCGACGCGGCGGCAAGCGCGCCGGTGTCCGCCGAGGAAGTGGCACGGGGCAAGGCGTCGATAGTCAAGGGGATCGACCTGCTGCTCGCCAATTCCGAGCGCGTCGGCTTTGCGCTGAGCGAGTGGGCGTCCATGGGCGACTGGCGGCTGATCTACCTGCACCGCGACCGGGTGGGCGCGGTGACACCGGCGGACGTGCAACGTGTGGCTGCCGCGTACCTGAAGCCGTCGAACCGAACGGCTGGACTCTTCCTTCCCAGCGAAAAGCCGGATCGCACGACCGTTCCACAGGCGGGGCCCGTGGAGCAGATGGTGACCGGCTACAAGGAACGCGCACTCGCCCAGGCGGGCCAGGGGGTCGACGCGTCGCCATCGAACA
>JACMOE010000751.1 GCA_014378185.1 Gemmatimonadaceae bacterium
CCCACCCGATAACGCGAACCATGACAAAGCTACCGAATCCGCGGCACCGCGCTCGTGAACGCGCGGGCGCTTCGCGCGTCATGCAGGGCGCCGGCATCACGGGCCTCTTGTTGGTGGGCGTGGTGTTCATGCGCCAGCCGCGCCTCCTGGGCGCGCGAGACGCGGAGCCCACGTTCGCGCGCGATGTGGCGCCCATCCTCTACGCGAACTGTACCACCTGCCATCGTCCCGGTGGACTCGGCCCGTTCTCCCTGCTGGACTACGACAGCACGGTGAAGAATGTCTCGGAGATGCGTGAGGCCGTGTCGAAGGGCGCGATGCCGCCCTGGCATGCCGACGGCCCGCACGGCGTGTTCCGGAATGACCGCCGGCTCTCCGCTGCCGACAAGGAGACGATCATCCGGTGGATCGATGGCGGCGCCAAGCGGGGTGACTTGTCGGAGCTGCCGCGCCGCCCCGAATATCCGACGAAGTGGGCGATCGGTGAGCCCGACGCGATCGTGTCGATGCCGGAGGAATTTCACGTTCCCGCGAGCGGGACGATCGAGTACCAGTATTTCTCGGTGCCCACGGGTTTCACCGAGGACAAATGGGTGCAGGCGATCGAGTTGAAGCCCGGCGCCCGGGAAGTGGTGCATCACGTGATCGTGTACGCGAAGGCGCCGCCACCGGTCGCTTCGCCCACGCAGGCTTCGCCGCCGGCACGGCCGTCAGGCCCGCGGCTGTTCGTCACGAACCCGGCGCACGGTATGCCGAAGGATGCGCCACGAATCGATACGCTGCACGCACCACCCGCGCAGATCGGCACCATCATCGGCACCACGGCGCCGGGCACGAACGTCATGGAATTCGCCAAGGGCACGGCGCTCCGCCTGCGTGCCGGCACCATCCTCACTTTCCAGATGCACTACACGGCGCGCGGCCACGAGATGCACGATCGCACGAGTGTGGGGTTTCGTTTCGCGAAGGAGATGCCCGACGAAGAGGTGTATGCCTCGCAATTCCTCAATGGGTCGCTCCTGCTGCCAGCGGGCGCAAAGGATGTGGCGGTGCCATCGGAGATTGGAGTGACGCAACCGATTCGCCTGTGGGGCATGCTCCCGCACACACACCTGCGCGGAACGCGGTGGCAGTACAAGCTGGAGCGGCCGGATGGCACATCCGAAGTGATCCTCGACGTGCCGCGCTACGACTTCAACTGGCAGACCTACTACCTGTTCGACAAGCCACTGGAAATCCCCGCCGGGGGCAAGATCACCGCGATGGCGTGGTACGACAACTCGGTGGGTAACAAGGACAATCCCGACCCCGGCAAGGACGTGCGGTGGGGCGACCAGACGTGGGAAGAGATGCAGTACACTGGCTTCCTGTACAGCGTGCCCAGCCGCCGACTCAAGCCGGCGTCTTCGCAGGAGTGATCGGCTCGTTCACCTGGCCACGGAGCACGGCGTCGTTGAAAGCCGTGCACGAACCGTGGCCGGCGAGAGTGGCGCGGCAGGCGCGGTAAACAGCGCGACGTACGTTCCGTCTCCGAGCGTCGTGCGATTTACCGCCGCGAATCCCAGCGCGGCGAGCTCGCAGGTGAGCAGCGCGGGCGGTGTGCCATGTCGGTCGGTGGGGCCGTCCTGGTCCAGGATGGCAACGGTGCCACCGGGCTTCATTGCGGCCGACAGGTGCCACAGCAGGTCGAACGGCCGCGTGATCTCGTGGTACATGTGGATCAGGAGCGCTACATCCACCGCGCGCGGTGGCAGCCGGGGATCATCGGGCGTGCCGATAACGACATCCACGTTGCGCAGGCCGTCATGCACCACGCGACGTCGCAGGAGGTCGAGGTAGTCGGGCATGATGTCCTCGCCCAGCACGCGACCCGTGGCTCCCACGACAGGTGACAACCGCGCCACGTAGTAGCCATCGCCGGCACCGATGTCGGCGACCGTCATGCCGGACCGCACACCGGCCAGCGCGATGACGCGGGCTGCCTCGTCGAAATGATCCCGTTCATCCTCTCCCGTCCATCGCGGCGCGACGATGCGCGACACGGGACGGTCTGGTGCAGGGAAGCCGAGCGTATCGGCCACCGCGCCACGCCTGGGGCGCTCCTGACCGACATCACGCCTGCACGCCGTAAAAGCGGCGATGACCGTGAGCGCGCTCCACGCGAGACGGCCAGCCACAGACCGCATGGTGCCTCCCGACTTCATGCCTTCGTCGCTCGCGGCAGCGGCCGCAGCACGGCCTGTCCGCCATCCACGCGAATGACCTGCCCGGTAATGTGCGCCGCATGCGGAGACAGCAGGAACGCGAATGCGTTGGCGACGTCGTCTGGCTCGGCAATCCGGTTGACGGGAATCAGCGCTGCCGACCGCGCCTCCGCATCCGGCGACGAGATGAAACGCTGCGTGAGCGGGGATCGCGTAAGACCGGGAGCCACCACGTTCACGCGCACGCCGCGGTCCGCGTACGTGGCCGCCGCGCTCAACGCCAGTCCGGTGACCGCGCACTTCGCGGCGGCAATTGCCTCATGACTCGCAAAGCCGGCCTCGGCCACGACGGAGCTCGTCAACACGGCTGCCGCCGGCACCTGGGCCTTCATCGCCTGCATCACGAACCACTTCAATACATGAAACGCGGACGTGGCGTTGATGGAAAACTGGTCCAGCCAGTCCTTTTCCGACGTCAGGTGAAGCGGACGCACCACCGTGGATCCCACGCAATGGGCCAACCCTCCAATCGTGCCGAGCTCCGCCGCCATCGTCTGAAGTGCAGCGATACTTTCGCCGAGTGCAAGGTCAGCGGTGAGTGTGTGGTGACGACCACCCAGGCGTTGATTAAGCGTCGCGAGTTTTTCGGGATCGCGGCCACACAGCAGGAGCGTGTCGCCACGCGCATGCAGCAGGGTCGCGAGTGCGGATCCAATTGCGCCAGATGCACCTGTAATCACGGTTATCACGACAGCATGTCTCCAGCAGGTGCGGTGCCGGAACATGCCGGCGAGCGTGAACGAATCCCAAAGGTGAACGCACGGGGAGTAGTGCGAAGTTTCCGTTGCCAATTCCTGGCGAGCGGGGCACATTGCCAAACAGCGGCGCTTTCAGTCATGAATCCCGTCGCGGCCCGCACTGGTTCGGGACTTCCAGCTCGTTGAATCATGAACGTTTCTGCCGCGCGCGATCGAAGCCGCACAACGATTGCGAGCACGCCCGCCCCGTCCGCGGCGCCCTCGACGCGCTTCGCACCTTTCTCGCTCCTCGTCGCGAATGATACGGCCAATGACATCACCCGCTCCTTCGTCAGCCCCCAGCGTTTCACTGGGCGCAGCAGGTCCCGCGCTCTCCGCCATCGTTGCCGGCGTGTGGCGAATGGCCGAGTGGGAGTTCGACGTCCCGGCCCGCA
>JACMOE010000752.1 GCA_014378185.1 Gemmatimonadaceae bacterium
CTTGTCCATCTGCGAGATCATGTCTTCCCACACGTAGTCGTTCTTTCCCGGCTGGATCGACACGTTGGGCATGCGCTGGAACTGCACGTCGGCCCAGCTCTGCGCGTACGAGCAGCCATAGCTCTTCACCGGCTTGCCGACGCGCTTGTAGTAGTCGGCGAGCATCGACGCCTGCTCGCGCGTAGTCTGGTAGTCGACGAACACGCCGTCCCTTATGATGTCGAACCTGGTAGGTTTGACTGCTTCGTCGTCCCAGCCAATGGCGCCGAGCGAACCGGGCTGCTCGCGGTCGCCGACGACGTTCATGATGTCGCTCCCGAACTTGAGCTTGCCGAGCACCTTGTCCGGCGGCGCCACGAAGCTGGTGCCGGCGTAATTGGCCTCGAAGCCCAGCGCGCGATCGAGCTCCGTGGGATGCGCCACGGTTTCGTGAACCGTGAGCCACAAGTTCGACGGATGCAGCAGGAGGTCGTACCGACCCGGTTCCACCGATTTCGCGGTGAGCTTCGCCACTGCCTCGTTCGCCCAACGAGTCGCATTTTCGCCGAGCTTCGCGTCGATCACGTGCTCGTAGCCCAGGCCCATTGGCGCAATCTCGTTGCTCTGCCGCGTCTGGAAGTCGCTGCGATCGTCGGAGATCGCGGTAATCGACATCGACGGCGCCGTGCGATAGATGGTCTGCACGATGTACGAGCCATCGCTCGTCATCAGCGTCTTCTCCTCGCGCAGGAAGAACATGCTCGACTGCACGTTGCGCACGTTCTTCACCTTGGCCGCGGCTTCGTTGGCAGCCAGCAGCAGCGCGACCTTCTCGGGGATCGAGACCGAGAACGGGTCAATGCGGATGGGACTCTTCCACTCCCCCACCTGGTTGCCCGGCGTTGGCGCGAGCACCACCGGCTTGAGCTGGCTCGCCCGATTCGCCTTTGCCTGCTCGAGCGCGAGGCGTGTGACGCCGGCAATCGCATCTGTCGTGAGGTTGCTGGTGGCCGCGAAGCCCCATGCGCCGTCCACGAGGGTACGCACTCCCAGCCCGAACGTATCGGTGTCACCCACCCCAATGACGATCTTGTCCCGGGTGCCCACGTTCTGCTGGCGTCGCGCACTCACGCGCACGTCGGCATACGATGCGCCGCCGGACTTTGCAACGTCGAGCGCCACCTGCATCAGTGCCTTCACGGCGGGGTCGCCCGCACTGGGGAGCGCAGAGGCGAAGGCGTCGCCGGCCGAGAGAATCCTGGAACCGACGGCCGCGGTGGCGGCTGCGGCGGCGGAGGTCTTGAGGAAGGTGCGTCGCGACTGGGTCAAGGCGGCTTCCGAGTGGATGGGATTGAGTTCGTTCACGCAATATACGGATGAGGAAGTGGATGCGTTCGGCCGCGTCATGACTTTGCCCATCTGTATGCGCTGCCTGCGCCAGGGCCGATCTCGGCCGGCCAGACGTACGACGTATCAACGGCATCGTCGGGGCGCCTCGTTGGCGCTGGCTCGCTGGCGCCCGCGCGCGTACATTCGCGCCCTGCGGAGCCGCCTCCCTCTCATTCAAACAGCATGCGAATCGCATTGATCCTTTCCGTCGCCGTGTCGACTACCCTTTCGATTGCCGCGACCACGAACCTCTACGCGCAGGCCGTCACGGTGGCCCCCGGCTCCACTCAGATCGCCGCCGCCGTCACCCCATTGCCGGATGAACTCAAGGCCGATGCCGCGGTGCTCGGCTATGTCACTTCCGGCAAGCTCGTGCGCCTGCGTGACGGCAAGAACGACATGATCTGCCTCGCCCCGGAGCCCGGCGCCAAGGCTTTCCACTCGGCGTGCTACCACAAGGCGATGGAGCCGTTCATGGCGCGCGGCCGCTCGCTGCGAGCTGGCGGCGTGAAGGGCGCGCAGGTGGACACGGTACGATTCGCCGAAGTGAAGAGCGGCAGGCTCAAGGTGCCCGCGCAGCCGTCGATGCTCTACCAGATTTTCGGCGGCACGTTCGACGAGGGCACCGGGAAAGTCACGGGCGGCTCCTGGCTGTACATCACCTACATGCCCTACGCGACTACGGCATCCACGGGCCTCACAAGCAAGCCGTCGGACAAGTCACCCTGGCTGATGTTCCCGGGCACGCCCAAGGCGCACATCATGTTCTCGGCAGGGATGTAGTCGTTTCCACGACCAACAGCAGATTCGTAGTACTTGGTACGAGTGTCGTGAGTCAGAAGTGTTGGGTTCGCTCACCGCTGAAGGCTTTACGCACACGCTCATGCTCAGGAGAACAATCATCAGTTCACGAACTTCCAATTCACGACACTAGGGGAGTTTGGCTGACGCGCTGATCCCCCCGGGCCGCGTCAGCAGCGCAATGCTGGCCACCGGGAAGGTCACGCTGAGGCCGAAGTAGCTTGCCACCCATCGCAGCGTACGCTCACTGAAGAAGCACACGTGCGTCGTGTCGCGTCGGTACCACCAGCTTCCGAACGAGTGATCGATCGGCCGAAACTGCGTCATGATGGCGATAAGCCCGCCCGGTCCGATCAAGCGCGCAAGTTGGCCAAACAACGCCGCTGGGTCGTGCGCGTGCTCCACCACCTCGCAGCACGTCGCGAAGTCGTATGTCTCTTGTAACAGCTCGCCCCGAGGAAAGAACAGGGGGTCGTAGTGTTCGGTGGGACGCCCGCTCCTGGTCAGCAGCTCGGAGAGCAAGGGCGTGGGGCCGCAGCCCACGTCCAGCCCGCGGGCGCCAATGGGCACGCGAGCACAGACCTCATTCTTGAGTCGTTTGAGAAACCCCGCGTACCCAGCATCGTCCCGGCAGTTCTCGTGCTCGAGGTAGCGCAGCGCCTCGTCCAGCGGGCGCGGGCGATCGGCTGGATGCACGAAGACGAGCGCGCACACAGCGCAACAGGCGTAGCGCCGCCGTCCATCGACGAAGTACGTCGGGCTGGCGCCACTTCCGCAGAGCGGACACGGAACGTCATCATCCGCCATTGTGTCACTCGTTGAGGGTGTCCCCAAGAATACTTGCCTCGCTCGCCGATGAGGCTTGCAAGTCATACATTCGCTCTGCGCGAACCTCTCGCGTCAGTTGTCGCCCGTCATGTACTTGCCCCTTTCGTATTCCATAACCCCGTCCACATGCTCCATCTCGCCGTCGCCGCTCTGCTCCAGGCTCAAGCTCCGCAGCCACCCCGGCGCGAAATACGGGACCCCGGCGTCATCGCCACTGGCCAGCGCATCTCGCCCGCCGGCATGCAGAGCGTCTTCACCGGACGCGTGGCGGGTGTGCGCTTCGGCAGCACGAACTCGGAGGTCTGGGTCGCCGCCCCAACTTCCACGTGGCGCCTGGACTGGCGCGCCAACCGCGTCGCCGCGCGCGTGCGCATGGACGGTACTCCTGGCGTTCACGCCATCACCATCGATCCGCTCACCCACCGGCCACTCGTATCATCCGTCGGCCGGGTGTACGCCACATCGTCGGTTCCCGGCGCCACCGTCGTACGGCAGCCCGTCGCCACACACCTGGCCGCCATCTCGGCCGACGCGTACGGTGACTCACTCGAGCCGCGTTGGTATTCCGCCGCACTCGGTGACTACATGGCCGGTGCACCCGCCGTTGCAATGCGGCCCGGCGCTGACGGACATCGACTCGCTGTCGTGCCCCTGCCAGCCAACGATGCACTCGCCGTGCTCGACGCCGAATCCGGGGCGCTCCTCCGCACCATTCCGCTCGGCGTCGAACCCATCGCCGCCGTCATCTCGGCCGACGGGCGCACGGCCTACGTCTCCATCCTCGGCGGCCCCAAGCCCACTGCCGCGCAGCGCAGCGCACGGCAATGC
>JACMOE010000753.1 GCA_014378185.1 Gemmatimonadaceae bacterium
GGCGTGAACTGCACCACGTTCCCTCCGGCATCCTTGCCGACCGCCACGAACTGCTGCGGTGTGCCGATGGCCAACGTCGCCGGGTTGGGCGTGACCGTGATGGACGCAATCGGACCGACTGTGACAATCACCGTCGCGGTGGCCGAGACGGAACCCTGTGTTGCCTTGATGGTGTTCGCATAGGTTCCGGGAACGCCGCCAGCCGTGAACAGGCCGCTCGCGTTGATGGAACCACCGCCACTCACCACGGACCACGTGGGGGACACTGGAATCGTGACGCCGGCGAAATCCTTGCCGACGGCCGTGAACTGCTGGGTGCCGGTCACCGCGAGCGTCTGCGGATTAGGCGTGATGACGAGTGTGGCAAGCGTGCCGGGTGCGCTCACACCGTGGACATCGCACGCGGCCGCGAACATCGCGGTGGCGCCGACCGCCAATAGCACACGCGCAATTCGCGCGTGCTGGGTGAGCACGCGCGTGACGCGCCGTCTCATGAGGCTGTTCATCGAGCTCCTGTTGGCCAGAATGCTGGTGCGCGAATACGTTGCGAAGTCTGCTGATCGCGACGCGGGCGCGTGGATCGGGGGTGATGAAATGATGTTAGCGCACACAACGACACGCACACATCGCATGAACGGGTGAACTGGGCGTACGTCTTTTGGGGGAGGCAGCTCACCGCACTCTCAAAACGCCGCTACGCGGCCCGCGAGCGAGTCGGAATCGCGACACTCGCCCACATGCCGCTGAAGCGTGCGCCTACTACACGAATGGCGGTGGTGTCAGTGCGCCCGCTGGTGGGCGTACGCGGCGATCTGCAACCGCGAGTGGAGCGCAAGCTTCTCCATCACGTTGCGCACGTGGCTCTTCACCGTTTCGGTGGAGATGTTGAGCCGCTGGGCAATCTCCTTGTTGCTGCTCCCTACGGCGATCTCGGCAATCACCTCGCGCTCCCGCTGCGTCATGCGCACCGCCTCGAGCGCGTCCGTCGCACCGCGCTGCACCGCGCCGTGCGCGATTTGAGAAAACAGCGTGCTGGTCATGCGGGACGGAAGTACGCGCGCGCCCTCCGCCACCGACCGAACGGTGCCGACGAAATCCGCCATCGACGCGTCCTTGAGGATGAAGCCCGCGACGCCAGCGTTCACGAACTGCACCACTTCCTCGTGGGCGGGCAGCAGGTCCATCACGATCACTCGCGACTGCGCCAACTCCTGCTGCACGGTTTCGGCGAGCCGCAGGCAGTTCTGCTCCTCCAGGCCCACATCCAGGAGCACGACGTGGGGATCCGCCGCGCGGAGCGCATCAGCGTCCATGCTGCGCGACGCGAGCACGACACGCATGTCCGGCAGCTCGTTGAGCATGTCCGTGATCCCTTCGCGCACGAGACGATTGTCCTCGATGATCGCGATGTGGATCATGCGAGAAGCCGCAGCGCGCGGCGCGCTCACAAGGGCGGGAGCGGTCACCGGCTCACCAGCTCAGTCCGCCAGGACGGACGCTCGGCCCAACTCATATTCCTTGAATCCGTCGTCATCCTGCGCCGCCCACCGCGACTTCTAGAAGGCCCAGGTCCCGGGCTGAGTAAGCTCATGCGCAGCCTCCAATGCAATTTTGAATCCCGTATTTCTCCATGGGTCGTCAGGGGGCGGGATTGGTGCGCCCCCGAGCCCCGAATGCGTCCGCCGCCGACCTGGGGGCGCATCGCGGCACCGAGGATGCGGTACATGGGTCTCTATATGACGACGACACCGACGCCGGACCGCCGGACCTTCACCGACGTAGCTGGCGTGGAATGGGAGGTCTGGGAGGTCTATCCCCGCCTGCTCGAGCGGCGCCTGATGCGCGAGCGACGGGCCGCGCGCCGCGGCACACTCGAGCGGCGACATGTCCCAGTGGGACGACCCACCCAGCCGCGCGAGATTCTCGGTGGGTGGTTGGCCTTCCAGAGCCGACTCGAGCGCCGGCGGTTCGTGCCCGTACCCGACGCGTGGGAGGATGTCACCGATCACGAGCTGCAGGGGTACCTGTCGCGCTCGCAGGTGACCAGTCGTCCGCGATTCTGACCGCACGAAACGGAAGCGAACGGGCGTCGGGCGTGCTACGTTATGGCGCACCATCCACCCGAGGCCGTCCATGAGTCCTGTCCACCAGTTCGAGACGCCGTACGTCACCACCGGCTTTGACTTTCCGGGCTACCGCATTGCCCGCAACCTCGGCGTGGTCCGCGGGATCACCGTACGCTCACGGTCGGTGATCGGACGGATGGGCGTTGGAATACAGGCCTTCTTCGGCGGCAACATCACGCTCCTGGTGAACCTGTGCGAGGAGGCGCGGGCAGACGCCTTCCAGATCATGGTTTCGCACGGGTCGGAGCTGGGCGGCAATGCCATCGTCGCCATGCGCTACGACGCCACCGAGTTGATGCCGGGCATCACGGAAGTGCTGTGCTATGGCACGGCCGTCCTGATCGAGCCGGTCTGATCGTGACCGACGACCAGTTCACTTCGCGCAGCCTGTACGACGGCCAGGACCAGGACGTGCTGCCGCCCAGCACACCAGTGGATCGCGCTGCGTACTGGGAGGACTTCATGGACATCTTCCATGCGCCGGCAGCGGTGTTCGCGCGTCGAGCGACGTCGGGCTTCGCCGTGCCGATGCTCGTGGTCACCGCGCTGCTGGCACTGTCGTTCGTGGTGAACCGCGGGGTACTCCAGCCGATCATGGACGCGGAGTTCGCCCGCGGCGTGTCGGCGGCCATGCGGAAGGATCCGCGCGTCACCATGGAGCAGATGGCGGGGTTCCGGACGATGATCGAGAAGTTCGCGCTGATCTTCGCGATCATCGGACCGCTGGTGGTGATGCTGTGCGTGGGCCTGACCCTCTGGCTGGCGGGCAAGCTCGTGGACGCGCGGCAATCGCTGGGCGCCGCGATCATGGTCGCATCGTACGCCTACGTGCCGAGGGTGCTCGCGAGCATCGTCGCCGGCGTCCAGGGACTCCTTATGGACCCGGCCTCGCTGGATGGTCAATATCGCGTGTCGATCGGACCGGGCCGATTCCTGGACCCCGATGCCACGTCGCCATTGCTGCTCGGGCTCGTGGGGCGGCTGGATGTGTTCACGCTGTGGGTCACCGTCCTGCTGGCGATCGGCCTGTCCGTCACGGGGAAAATTCCGCGACGTGAGGCGGCGATGGCGGCGGTCCTCGTCTGGTTCGCTGGCGCGGTGCCGGCGCTGCTCACCGCGCTGCGCGGCTAGGGCCGAGGGTCGCGCTCCGGGGGCAGCAGCCGCTCGATGGTGGGCGTGGCGGGACACGCCAGCCGATGGACGACGCGCTGCACATGCACGCGGACGTCGGCATCCTCGAACTGTTCGATACGCAGGCCGCAGCGATGGCAATGGGGAAAGAGCGCGAACGTGTCGCGCGCGATCTGGTCGAGAACGGGGTTGTCGTGGCGACTGGACAGCGGCATCGAAGTGGACCTACCTTCAAGGAACCACAACACCTGGCCATAACGACCTGTGCGGCAGCGGAGCGTACGGTCAACTGGCTACGGGCAATCTACTGACGCATCGGCCTGGACGCCCGGGCCGTGTGTCTTTTCCCTCTCAGATGCCGCTGTACACCGTAATCACTGTCGCTGGATTGTTCACGCAATCCGCGGTGTCGGTCCTCATTGCGCTGGTGTTGGGCGGATTGCTGCGGCAGTACTGGCGCCCGTTCCTTCGCCATTGGACCTGGAGCTGGGTCGCCCTGTCAGTGTACGCCGGCGCCGGCGCCAGTGCTCTGGTGCTCGCGCAATGGCGTCCCATCAACGACCCGCTGCGGCTCAGCCTTGCGCTGGCCGCAGGCATTGGGGGTTACCTCCAGATTGCATGGCTGCTGCTGGGCACCTCCGAGCTCGCGTTCGGGCGCGTCCTTCCCGAGCGCACAACGCGCTGGATCATCGCGGCGGTGAGCGTCGCCGGTGCCGCGTTGGTCCTGGCGTATTCGTGGGACGTCACGCGCACCGAGCTGCTGTTCACCCTCCGCGTCTCGGTCCGGCGTGCCGCAGCTGCCGTTGCATTCCTCATCGGTGGCATCGCCATCACGCGCGCTCCGATGATTGCCCGCGGCATCGGTCGTCGCGTCGTCATGCTCGCGTTCTTCGGGCTCAGTGCGCAGCAGGTCCACTTCCTGGTGCTGACCGTGTCGTCCGCGATGCGGCCCCGGTACGCCGTGTACCTCGCCAGTCTGGCGTTCGTGGACGTGATGCTGTATGTCGCGCTCGCGATGGGGCTGGTGATCTGGCTGCTGGAAGAGGAGCGGCAGGCGACGATGGACGCCAAGGCGCGCATCGAGCAGATCGCCTATCACGACTCGCTCACCGGCCTGCCCAATCGCCAGCTCTTCCTCAACCAGCTGGGCATGGCGCTGCACCACGCTCGACGCGCGGGGACGATGTGCGCCGTGCTGTTCCTGGACCTCGATCGCTTCAAGGAGGTGAACGACTCGCTCGGCCACGCCGTGGGCGACGTGGTGCTCAAGACGGTGGCGGAACGCATCCGCACCACCATCCGTGCCGAGGATTCGGTGACGCGTCTGGGTGGGGATGAGTTTGCCGTGCTGGGCAGCGAGATCCTCTCGCCCGACGACGCGCTCCTGCTGACGGAGCGGATCACCACGGCCCTGAAGAAGGCGATCGTCGTGGACGGCCAGGAGCTGTTCGTGACCACGAGCCTTGGCATCAGCCTGTTCCCGGGCGACGCCACCGACCCGGAAAACCTGCTGAAGACGGCGGACGCCGCCATGTATCGGGCGAAGGCGCAGGGTCGAGACCTCGTGGAGCGCTACACGCACGAGGCGCGTTTAGCTCCGCGCGACCAGCTCGACATGGAGAGCAACCTCCAGGAGGCACTCGACCTCCGGCAACTCGTCCTCCACTATCAGCCCATCGTCAACACCCGAAGTGGTCAGGTAAGGGGGGTGGAGGCGTTGCTCCGCTGGAATCACCCGACGCGCGGCTTGCTGGGGCCGCTGGAGTTCATTCCACTGGCGGAAGCCACGGGCGCAATCGTGCCGGTGGGCGAGTGGGTGCTCCGCACGGCGTGCGCGCAGGTGCAGGCATGGCGACATCAGGGCCAGACGCAGCTCCGAGCGACGGTGAACATGTCCGTGCGCCAGCTCCAGCACGCCGAGCTGCTGCCGCGCGTGGAGGAGACCCTGGCCGACACGTTGCTACCGGCGGAGTGCCTTGAGCTCGAGATCACGGAGAGCGTCGCGATGCGCTCCAGTGGCCGCGCGGTGGACAACCTGCGCGCGCTGAA
>JACMOE010000754.1 GCA_014378185.1 Gemmatimonadaceae bacterium
ACCTCGCGATATCCACTCCCGGCTCCTCGCCCGCCAGGTGATGCACGTGTACCAGCAGGTCTGCGCGCCGCGCGCGGTAGTCGCATGTCTGCGCCGTGACTCCTTCGCCATCGAGGTTCACGCTGAGCGCATCATTGCCCACCACCTTGAGCCACGGCAGCTGCGCATAGTGCACACCCGGCAAGCCACGGTGCTCGCCCTTCTTGACGGCCAGCGAGAGCCGCGCGAACTGTCCGCGACTCATCGCTTCGATGACGCACAGGTCCAGCAGGCCGTCCGTGACGCTGGCGCCCGGGGTCATCATGTTGCCGCCGCCGGTCACGCGCGCGCTGCCTACTGCGAACGCGAGAAATTCGACGTCGAGCCCGAAGCCGTCGCCGTTGAACGTGGCATGGCGCACCTTGTCCTCCGCGAACTTTCGCACGGCGGTAATGGCGTAGGCCAGCGGTCCCAGCGAGGCTTTGGCGTCGGCAGGGGTTTCCTGCGTTGCCTCCGCGCCCACCCCGCCCGTGGACACGTTCAGGAAACGCCGACCATTCATGGATGCCGTATCGATGCGCACGGGGCTGCGGCGCAGGATAACATCCATCGCATGATCCGCCTCCTCGGGAATACCCGTCTGCCGCGCGAAGTCGTTGGCCGTGCCCAGCGGGATCACGCCCAGCGGCGTGTCGCGTCCGTCCAGGCCGTTCACCACCTCGTTGAGCGTTCCGTCGCCACCGCAGGCAATCACCACGTCGGTGCCGCGGTCCGCAGCCTCCGCGGCGTGCGCGGCGGCGTCACCGGCGTCCCACGTCACCCGCACTTCTACCGCGTGCCCGCGGTCGCGCACCCACGACACCATCTGTCGCAGGTCCTGCCGGTCGGCGCGGGCGCCGTGAACCACGAACGTGAGATGCTTTCTGGCCATGCAAGGCAGTGTAACTGGTCCGAGCCCGCGCGCCGAGGGCATGGTGCATGCGACCGGCCGCGGGCGGCATGCTCCGCGCGCGAACGCAGGGTATAGGATGGTCACCGTTCCCGCCAGAACAGACCCCACGCGCGACTGGGATTCCGACTATCATGCGCCGGCGCTCGTGGACGACGTGGTGGAGTTGCTCGGCACTGGCACACTCGTCCTCGATGGCACGCTCGGCGGCGGCGGGCACAGTGCGGCCCTGCTGTCTGCCGGCGTGGCCCGGGTGATCGGCATCGATCGCGACCCGGATGCGCTGGCGGCGGCAACGGCGCGGCTGTCGCCAGCCGCCGCCGCAGGGCAATTCGAGGCGCATCAGGGCAACTACGCGGCGCTCGACAACATTCCGGCGCTCCATGCACTTCGCTTCAATGGCATCCTGCTCGACCTTGGCATCTCCTCGCACCAGATCGACGACGCAGGGCGCGGCTTCTCGTTCCGGGAGGGCGCGCCGCTGGATATGCGCATGGGCGCGGATGCCCCACGCACCGCGGCCGACATCCTCAACGAGGCGGACGAGGGCGAACTCGCGACCCTGTTTCGCAACTACGGCGACGAGCCGCGTGCCGGACGCTTGGCCCGCGAGATCGTGCGGCGGCGCGACACGCGGCCATTCGTCACGAGCGACGACCTCGTGGGCGCGATCCGCGCATCCTTTGGCTCGCGCTCCGGCGCACCGGAGTTTGCGCGACTGTTCCAGGCGGTACGCATTGCGGTCAACGACGAGCTTGCGGGGCTCGAGCGCGCCCTGCCGGATCTTCGCGATCGTCTCGCTCCTGGCGGGCTGCTGGCCATCATCGCGTATCACTCCGGCGAGGACCGGCTGGTGAAGCACGCGTTCCGCGCGTGGAGCGAGGACTGCACCTGTCCACCAAAGCATCCCATGTGCACCTGCGGTGGCAACCACTCGCTCGGCACGGTGATCACGCGGCGCGCGCTCACCGCCAGCGCAGGCGAGACTGCGCATAACCCGCGGGCGCGCAGCGCCAGGCTCAGGGCATGGCAGCGCGCGCGGTAGGCCGGGGCAGTGGCGGTCGCATGCGCCTCGTGGTGCTGATGCTCGCTTTCCTGGTGATCACCGGCGGCGTGATCCTGCGCCGCACGTTCGGCATTGCCGCTGCCTCGGAGTTGCGCGACCTGGAGTCGAAGCGCGCCGCGACCATCAACGAGAAGCTGCGGCTCGAGGGCGAGATTCGCGCGGCATCGAGCCGCGCACGCCTGCTGCCCCTGGCGGAGCGGCTCGACCTGCGCGTACCCGCTGACAGCCAGGTGGTCTCGATCTCGAGGAGCGCGCCGTGAAGGCCCCGAGTCGAGTTGGCATCATTCACCTCACGCTCGCCCTGTTCGTGGTGGCGTTGCTGGTGAAGACCGCGCAGGTGCAGCTGTGGGATGGTCGTCGGCTCGCCGCCACCGCCGTCCACCAGCAGAGCACCACCAGCGTCATTCCCGCGCCGCGCGGGGAAATCCTGGATGCGCGTGGGCAGATGCTCGCCCAGAGCAGCGAGACGGTGAAGCTCGACATAGCACCGAAGGAAGTGCGCGACCTGCACAAGCTGAAGACTGCGCTCCAGCGGGCGAAGATTTCGCCGGAGTGGATTGCGCGGGCAACCGACCCGGCGCGGCGATGGGTGTCGCTGCCGGGTCGCCACCTGGCCATCGACGTCGCCGCATTGACCGCCATGCGCGGGATCTACACCACGCCGATCATCGAGCGGGCATACGCCTTCACGGAGGGAACGCGCCGCATCATCGGACGCGTGGATGCGGACGGCGCGGCCGTGGATGGCGTCGAGCTCGCCCTTGATTCCATCCTCAAGGGAACGCCCGGCGTTGCGACCGTGATGAAGGATGCGAGGGGGCGACGCTTCGAATCGCCGGCCACACCCGGCACGCCGCCGGTGCAGGGCAACACCGTGACGCTCACGATCAACCAGCAGCTTCAGGAAATTGCCGAACGTGCCCTGGCCGATGCGGTGGCGACCATGGGAGCGGAAGGTGGCGACGTGGTGGTTGTGAATCCCGTCAACGGGGAAGTACTGGCCATGGCCAGCCATCGTGCCGATCCGCGCAATACCGCGAGCACGGCACTCACGGAACCGTACGAGCCGGGCTCCACGCTCAAGCCCTTCATTGCCGCCATGCTCCTCCAGCAGGGCAAGGCGCGCGAGACAGACGTGGTGCCCACCTTCAACGGCGCGTTCACCATCAACGGCCGCACGATCAACGACGAGCATCCGTACCCGCAACTCGCGCTGTCCGACGTCATTCGATTCTCGAGCAACATCGGCATCGTTCAATTTGCCGAGCGGTTTTCTGCTCGCGAGGAATACGAGGCACTGCGTGACTTCGGTTTCGGCACGCCCACCGGCGTGCCGTATCCGGTGGAGGCGGCCGGTACGCTGCGTCCGCCCACGAAGTGGTCGAAGCAGTCGCCCAACTCGATGGCCATGGGCTATGAGGTGGCCGTCACGCCGCTGCAGCTCGCGGCGGCCTACGTGGCCATCGCGAACGGCGGCGAGCTGCTGGAGCCTGCGCTGGTGAAGGAAGTGCGATCCGCCGACGGCACGGTGCTGTATCGCCACGAGCGCCGCGTGGTGCGGCGCGTGTTGTCACCGGCGGTGGCGCGACGTGTGCGACAGATGCTGCTGGGCGTGGTGGAAGGTGGCGGCACCGCGAAGCGCGCGGACCTGGCCACCTTCTCGATGGCGGGCAAGACGGGCACTGCCCGCCGCACGGTGCACGGGGCGTACGCCAACGCCGGGCACATCCCCACCTTCGTC
>JACMOE010000007.1 GCA_014378185.1 Gemmatimonadaceae bacterium
CCATCACGGCGGCACCATTCGCCGAGTCCACGTTTCCCGTCGGCTCGTCGGCCAGCAATATCACCGGCTCGCCGGCCACGGCGCGCGCGACGGCGACGCGCTGCTGCTGGCCACCGGACAGCTGCGCAGGGAAGTGCGCGGTCCGGTGACGCATTGCCACACGATCCAGTGCGTCGTTGATTCGCCGCCGCCGCTCCGGTTCGCTCATGCCACGGTAGAAGAGCGGAAGCTCCACATTTTCGTACACTGTGAGGTCGCCAACCAGGTTGAACGCCTGGAAGATGAATCCGATCTGGCGGTTGCGAACGCGCGCGCGCTTCTTGTCCCTCACGGCGGACAAATGGTGACGGTCGTCCCACGGTCGGCCGGTATCCTGCGCGATGCCGCCTTGCCTTCTGCTCGCCGAGAGGTCTATCGTATGGCCATGCCCGCGACGATCAATGACTGGACTGTCGACATGCTCGACGCCCTGCCCAACGACGGGCAGCGCTACGAGATCATCGACGGGGAGCTGTTCGTGACGCCCGGTCCCGCCGAGTTCCATCAGGACATCGCCGGAGAATTGTACGCGCTGCTCCGCGAATACCTGAAGGGACATGGCATCGGCAAGGCGATGATCTCACCCGCCGATGTGCGTCGAGGAGACCGGACGCGAAACCGCGTGCAGCCCGACGTGTTCGTGGTGGGGCGCACGGAAGGGAAACGGCCCGAGTATCCGTACGAGCTCCACGAACTGCTGCTTGCCGTCGAGGTGGCATCACCGAGCAACCCGCGTCTCGACTATCAGGTGAAGCGCGACCTCTACCTGCGGGAGCGAGTGGGCGAGTACTGGGTCATCAATCCGGATGCGTTGAACATCTCGCGGTGGCGTGGGCACGACGACCCGGGCGAAGTGTTCAGCAAGCGGATTGCGTGGCAACCCGAGGGCATGCCGACAGCGTTCGTGCTGAATCTCGCCGAGTTCTTCGCCGACGCGCGTTCCTGACGTTCAAAGCGTCGCCGCGAGCTGTAGGCTACCTGTGCCTGGACAAGTCCAATAATTTCATCACTCGAGGAATCATCACATGACGTCGATGTCCCGTTGCCTCATCGCCATGCTGCTGACCGCAGCATCGCCGTACGCCACCCGTGCGCAGTCCGCTCCCGGAACTGCGTGGGACACGGTCGGCAGCATCCTGCAAGCACCGGGCACGCTTACCGGCGGTTACCATCGCTACAACTTGCCCCGCCGGGACATCACGCTCCGAATGGGTGACGTGACCGTGTCGCCGTCGCTCGCGCTGGGCGCCTGGGCCGGCTTCAGCGGAACGCCAACGGGCGCGATGGTCATGGGGGATTTCGTGCTCATGAATGCCGAGCTCAAGCCCGTGCTCGCAGAGTTCGCGCAACAGCGACTCGAGGTGACGGCAATTCACAATCACCTCAGCGGGGAGGAGCCCCGCATCACCTACGTCCACTTTCACGGCCAAGGGCGCGCGACCGAGCTTGCGACGCGCCTCGACCATGTCCTCGCGCTCACAGCGACGCCGCGCCCGGTAGCCGCCTCCTCGTCACCACCGGTCACGATCGACACGGCGATGGTCTTCCGCGTGCTGGGCGCTTCGGGGAAGGCCCAGGGCAACGTCGCGCAGCTCTCATTCATCCTGGTGCCCGGGCGCGTGACCATGCACGGACGCACGGTCGTGCCGGCACTTGGTTACGGCAGCCCCGTCAACGTGCAGATGGTGGACTCCGCGCGCATCGTCGCAACGGGAGACTTCGCGGTGCTCGGCGCCAAGGTACCTGGTGTCGTCGATGCGCTGGCGACGCATGGCATCACGGCCACCGCGGTACACAGCCACCTGATCGGCGAGCAGCCGACGCTCTACTACATACATTTCTGGGCGGATGGCCGCCCGGCCTACGTGCTTACCGGTCTGCGCGCCGCGATCGACGCGGCGCCCTGATCAGGCGGCGAACCTGGACTGTGCCGGGCGTCCCAACGTCGCGTATTGACGATTTAGGATCACCTAATTATATATCTAGGCCAACCATTATCGTTTGAAAAGCAAAGGATCAGGAGGCGGTGTCTTGAGCGATTGCAAGTCATTCGCAGCAACGATGAGACGACGCATCACCGTCTGCGTTCTGCTCCTGGGCCCCGCAGCCGCATCGGCACAGAAGCCGGATACCACGCAGGCTGCCGCGCCAATCCAGGACAACAGCTTTCTCGTGGAGGAGGCGTACAACCAGGGGAGCGGCGTCGTGCAGCACATCAGCACGTATGCGCGCGTGGTCGGGAGCAATCGCTGGAGTTACGCATTCACACAGGAATGGCCCCTGGGTGGCCTACGACACCAGCTGAGCTTCACGCTCCCTTTTGCTGGCGTGGACGACATTCGCGGCGGGGGCGCGGGTGTGGGCGACGTCGCGGTCAACTATCGCTACCAACTCATTGGCGACGCGGAGACGACCGTTGCCTTCGCGCCGCGAATCACGACGCTGCTGTCCAGCGGCTCCGCAGCGCGCGGCCTCGGCGCCGGCGGTCACGGTCTTCAAGTCAACCTGCCGCTCAGCATCGTGCTGCCGGGTTCCCTTGTCGTCCACTCCAACGCTGGGGCGACCTACACTCGACGCGCCCACGACTCAATGGGCCAGGAGGCCGCCGTCACCGGCTACAATCTTGGACAGAGCGTAATCTGGCTCCTGCATCCAAGGCTGAACTTCATGCTCGAAGCGGCCTGGACCCAGACGGAAGACGTGGTAGGGCCGAGCCAGACGGATCGGCGCACCGCCGTGCTGCTGTCGCCGGGCGTGCGTGGAGCTATCAATCTTGCCTCGGGATTGCAGATCGTCCCTGGCATCGCCTTCCCATTTGGCGTGGGTCCAAGCAGGGGCGAGCGAAATGTCTTCATCTATCTGAGCTTCGAGCATCCTTTCGCCAAGCCCGCGCCGTAAGGCAGCATGCGCAGCAATATCATGGCAGCGCGGGAACTTC
>JACMOE010000755.1 GCA_014378185.1 Gemmatimonadaceae bacterium
ACACCGGGATCGGCGACGTGAGTGAGACGCAGGATACCGTGCCGGGCATCGAGACCCAGCGCAATACCGCCTACCTTCGGCTGGGTAATGGCGATCCGGAGGCGGGGCGCTGGATGCAGATGCTGGCGTCCGCACACAGCTACCGCCTGTCGGCGCGCTCATCGACGAATATTTCCAGCTCTGCGCCGTCGGCCAGCGATTCGCTCAGCGCATTGGTCGATTCGCTGTCCTACGAGAGCCAGTACCTCCTGACCGGTGGCCTCGCGCGAGGCGCGTGGCGGGCCAGCGGCGCAGAGCGGTTTCGCGTTGGTGGGGGCCGCACGTCGCACGTGGCGTCGGCACGGGCCTCGGGATCGACCGGCCCGCTATCGCTGTCGCTCTTCGGGGAAGGAAAGAGCTACCTCGACCCATCGCGAGCGGAGGTCACCGGCCGGCTGAACGGACGGAATCGCGTTGCGCTGGTGGCATCGCTGTCGCGCACAGGCGAAGGCACGTTTGATCGGCTCTTCGATGAACCTCGGAACGGATCCCTGTATCGAGCGACTGGCGGATTCTCCGTCGCCGCATTCGGACCGTTCGTCAAGCCGGATACGAGCGAGGTCACGCGTTTCCAGCTTGCCGCACGCTCCAACAGCAGGCTTGAAGCGGGCGTCCGTTTCCGCGACCTGTGGCTGAGTGCCGGGATGCTTCGCCGGGGGGCAACGACCCTGCTGGCCCCGGCGGAGATCGATTCCACATACGCCAGGGCGGCGGCGGTTCGGACGGAGCTCGAGGCGACCGGGCGCATGGTGAGCGCGCGCGGCCGGTTGTGGCGGGGAGTGAACGTGGATGCGTGGGCGGTGGCGTGGTCCGATTCGACAGGATACTACCGCCCCCGCTATCAGACGCGCAGCGAGCTCTACATTCAGACCAACCTGCTGGACCGGTTTCCGGGTGGGAATTTCGGCGTGCTGACGTCGCTGGCGCACGAGTATCGCTCCAGTACCCGGTTCCCCACCTCGGCAGACAGTTCGCGCACTGCGTCGGGCTACCGCACCCTCACCTTCAAGCTGGAAATCCGGGTGCAGACGGCGGTGATCTCCTACCAGTTCCGTGACCTTCTACAGGAGAAGTACTCGCAGATCCCAGGGTATAACCTCCCGCGCCAGACCCAGTTCTATGGCGTGCGCTGGGACTTCTGGAATTGATTATCTCGTTGTTGTGTAATCACTTGGGACTCTTGATATGATACGGAGCATGACGGGGTTCGGCTCGGCCGACGGCGAAGTGGGTGGCGCGCGAGTGAGCGTGGAGGTCCGGTCGGTGAATCATCGCTTCTTCAGCCCATCCATCAAGCTCCCGGGTGCCCTGGCACGATGGGAGGGCGATGTGCGGGACGCCATGCGGCGCGGAGTGACTCGCGGGCATGTGACATTGTCCGCCCGTTTCGACAGGGACGAATCGGAGAGCGCGACAACCCTCCCCATCGACGAGAGCCGGTTCGCGTCATATGTGACGCAACTTCGGGCGCTGCAGGATCGGTACGCGCTGGCCGATACGCTCGACGTGTCCGCCATTCTGCGACTGCCGGACGTGTTCGTCACCGGCGCCGCACGCGAAGAACTCACCGCGGACGCCGGGCTGCAGCTGGTGGCCATTGTCGAGGGTGCCGTGGCGTCGCTGCTGGCCATGCGCGCCACCGAGGGGGGCCGACTCGTTGCCTACCTCGATGAGCGCCTGCTGGTGATCGAGGGAGCGCTCGCTCGAGTCTCCGTGCGGGCGCCAGCGCGGGTCATCGAGCAACGGGATCGCTTGCGCACCGCGGTGAAGGATCTCACCGAGGGGCTGGCCGTGGACGAGAGGCGCCTGGCGCAGGAGATTGCATTGCTGGCAGACCGCCTGGACGTGCAGGAAGAGCTGTCCCGCTTCGATGCGCACATCGACGCGTTCCGCGCGGCGCTTGCCTCCGCGCAGCCCGACGGCGTGGGCAAGCGAC
>JACMOE010000756.1 GCA_014378185.1 Gemmatimonadaceae bacterium
GCCGCGGCGAATCCGCCGCCGGAGTGACCCCAGATGCCGGCCTTGTCCACGTCGATGAAGCGATATCGCGATGCCAGTTCCTTCATGCCCGCCACCTGGTCGGGCAGCGTATTGTCGCCCATCCTGGCGAAGTAGGCGTCGTGAAATGACTTGGAGCGCCACGGCGTGCCCATGCCGTCGATCTCCACGACGACGAACCCCAGCTCGGCGAGCGCCTGGTTGTCGCCGCGCGCGGGACTGAAGGTGCGTCCGCCGACGCTGCCCGTTTGAGGCCCGGGATAGACGTGATTGATGATCGGGTACTTGCCGGACGAGTCGAGCGACGATGGCGTGTACATCAATCCGTACAGGTCGGTCACGCCGTCGCGGGCCTTCACCGTGATGGGCATGGGCGCCTTCCAGCCGCTCGCGGTGAGGCGGGAGATGTCTGCCTTCTCGAGCGTGGCAACCAGCCGGCCGTTCTCGTCGCGGAGCACCGACACCGCCGCGACGTTCGGCTGCGAGTATGTGTCCACGAAATGCTTGCCGGAGGGAGACAGCGTGACGTCATGGTCACCATTTTCCGGCGTGAGCACTGCGAACCCCTTTCCGTCCATCCCCACCTTGCAGAGCGCGCGGAAATACGGATCGCGACCCGGAACCTTGCCCACGCAACCGAACCACAGTGTGCGTGTTGCCTCGTCCACGCGCAGCAGTTGCGTGACGTTGCCGGCGCCCGTGGTGACCTGGCTCTTCAGCTTGCCCGTGGCGAGATCGTACAGGTACAACTGGCCCCAGTCGTCGCGCTCGGAGAACCAGATCACCTCGTTGCTGGCGGGCAGCACGTGCCAGTTGGCGTTGCCGTTGCCGGATTCATACTGCGTGGCGACCTTTTCCTCGAACACGTCGCGAATGGCGCCCGTTGCAGCGTCGGCGACGCGGAGCTTTGCACTCTTGTGGTCGCGCGAGGTGGACACGAAGGCAATGTGCGAGGCGTCCGGGTACCACTCGACGTCGGTCCACTCGCTGCCGCGGCAGGCGATGTCGTCACACAGCGTGGAGCGGTGCTGGTCCGCGGGCATCTGGAAGCGAGTGACCGTTGCGGCATCGGCGTCGATGACGACGCGCTGGATGGTGGTGATGAGGCTGTCGCCCGGCAGCGGATAGGGCCATGCCGAAAGCACGGGATGCCCGGTGGTGGTGCTGGTGAGGTACATCATGCCCACGCCGCGCTCGTCCTGCTGGAAGGTGGCGATCTTCCGTGAGTCGGGAGACCACACGAGGATGGCGCGATCCGAGTGTGTCCAGCCGGCGTTGTCGGTGGCGTAGCCGAAGTACTTCACGCCGTCGCGCGTGAGCGGCTTCTCCTGCCCGGTCGCGACGTCCTTCACCCACAGGTTGTAATCCTTGATGAACGCGCTTCGCTTGCCATCCGGCGACTTCACCTCCGGTCGAGCGCCGCCAGCGCCGCCTCGGCGCCCGCCGCTGACGGCGGGTGTCGCCGCTTCACGATCATCCATGGCGACGCCGCAGCGGCCTGTCTCGGTGTTGCAATCGAACGCCCGGTTGCTGACGCGCACCCGAATGGAGCCATCGGGGCGGTATTCGTAGCCGGCAAAGGGCAACGCGTTGCCGGTATACGTGGCGGCGGCGGCGGCTGGGGGGCCCGCGGCGAGTCTCGCCTGGTCGAAGGCGGGGGCGCGCGTGCCCTTTACCGGATCCACGAGCATGAACTGCGAGCCCGTTGCCGACGTGCTACGGTACCAGAACCGGCCGTCGGGCAGCCAGGTGGGGCGCACCGAGCCGCCATACACCAACGGCGTGACATACGGTGCCAGCGCATGTTCGGCACGGCTGTAATCGGCGGCGGTGAGTGCGCGCGGCTGCTGGGCAATGAGCGCGGCGCCAGGCAGCACCGGTGCGGCGACGGCACGACGAAATGCGGACATGGACATGTGCGGCCTTCGATTGATAGGGAGGTTGTCGCGTGCAATCTATCATGCAAAACGTGGTGCTGGCGGGGGCAGTTGACGCGTTGCCCATAGCGAGGTATGTCGTCCTGAACTTCCCGACGTCACCATCTATATGGAAGCGATCGCGGCCCGAGTGGTTGGCCGCCCGCTTCTGGCGTACTCCATCCTCAGTCCGTTCATCCTGCGGACGGTGGACCCGTCGCTCGACGAGCTTGTGGGCCGAGCAGCGACCGCGGTCGAGCGGTTGGGGAAGCGGATCGTGATCGGGTTCGGCGGA
>JACMOE010000757.1 GCA_014378185.1 Gemmatimonadaceae bacterium
AGGGCGCATCAGTGCGTGATCCGCCACCGGACGGATCCCGCGAGGGGATCATTCTGCAAGCGACTTCCCTGCACCTGAAGTGGAAGGACCTTGCCGTTCGGCAGCGCAATGGTGCCGGTGGACACGCCGCCGTCGGTGCTGAACACACGGAGATTCACGTCGTGCCAGTTCATGGCCGAAGTACTCTGGGCGACCGCGAGGTGGGGCAGCACGGTGTGGTTCTTCACCAGCAGCACGATGGGAATGGCGCCCGCCGTGATGGCATGCCATCGCGCGCCTTCGTACGACTTGCCCGTCTGGTAATCGATCCACATCCCGGGCGGCAGGTATACGCGGCGCGTTGTCGCCTGATCGAACAGCGGCGCGACCAGGAGGCGCGAACCGAATATGTACTCGTCCTCCACGAGCCACGACGTGGGATCTTCCGGATGCTCGAAGAACAGCGTCCTCAGCATCGGCCATCCATTCGCTGACGACGTCTGCGCTTCAGCGAAAATATATGGCATCAGCGCGTACTTCAGCTCCACCGCGCTCCGGAAATCCGTGACGAGCGAGTCGTCGTACTCCCACGGTTCGCGCGGTGGCGCGCCATGCGTGCGCGTGTGCGACGTGAGCACGCCGAACGCGAGCCACCGCCGATAGAGGTCACGCGGCGCACGGTTCACGAAGCCACCTGCGTCGTGGCTCCAGTACGTGAAGCCGGACATGCCGAACGACAGCCCCGCGCGCAGCTCCGCCGCCATGGCAGAGTTGGTATTTTCCGCATCGCCGCCCCAATGGAGAGGGTAACGCTGGCTCCCTGCCCAGGCACTTCGCGCCCAGATGATGCCTTCGCCCGTGATTTCCTTCGTGAGGTCGAAGACGGCGGCGTTGTACCGCAGTGGATAGAGGTTGTGCTCGTACCATCCCGTGCGACCGGAGTGATACACGCCGGCCACGGGCGCGCCCTCGCCAAAGTCCGCCTTGATGGCCCCCACGCCCATGCCGAGCAGCGGCGCCAGTTTGGCGCGATACCACGCGACCGCCGCCGGATTGCTGAAATCCACGACGGCATCGTCTGGCGTGGGACGACCGCCTGCATCGCGTACCGTGAGGCCCTGATCCACCAGTTCCTTCGACAGCACGTTCTTCGGCGTGAAGTACGTGTACTGCCAGAGGCTCACGTGAAAGCCATCCTTCTTCAGATCGCGGATCATCGCGGCCGGATCGGTGAAGCGCGACTTGGCAAACTGATAGTCACTGCGCCAGTCGGTCTCGAACCAGCCGGTATCCAGGTGGAGCACGTCGGCCGGAATGCGATACTGCCGCAGCTTCGCGGCCACGTTGCGCACCTCGGCCTCGGACTTGTAGGTGATGCGGCTCATCCACAGACCGAACGACCACAGGGGTGGCACCGGGCTGCGACCGGTGATGGCTGTGTATTCGGAGAGCACGTCCTTGGGGTCCCCGAGAAACACGAAGAGGTCCAGCAGCTCGTCGCCGGAATAGATGGTGTGATGCGCGTCGAATTCCGCGCCGACGTCGAAGGTGACCGGAGCGCTGGTATGGACGAACATCCCGTAGCCGCGACTGCTCATGAAGAACGGAATGGCCTTGTACTGGAGCGGGCTCTGAGCGCCCATCGCGTCGCGAATGAAGGCGACGACGCGCTGACCCCTCTTGTTGAGCCGCGTGAACGACTCGCCGAAACCGTAGATCCGTTCGTCCTGTGCGAGCTCGAACGTGGCGGCGGTACTGCGGCCCGCGTCGCGTGCGCGGCGCACGAATGAGAACGGAACGTACGGCGTGTAGGAATTCGGCTGCCCCAGCCGCTGCGTCTGCGTGAGCAGCGTGCCATTCGCGTCGCGCAGCTCTATGCTCCATGGGTTCCGCCTGATGCGTACCTGGCCAAACGCGCTCGTGTATGTCACCACGCTGTCGCTGGACTGCGCGCGCCACGACGTGTCGCGTGGTACGGGGCCAGCCAGCATCAGTGACGGCTCGTTCTGCATGACCGCCTGTGACAGATCACGCGTGCTGAAGCGCAGCCGCAGCGTTCGCGGACTCACGAACGTGATGTCGAAGGGCAGCGTGGGATCGCGATCGTATTCCGTGCCCGGAAATTCCGTGGCGCCCGCGCGCGCGTATCCCAGATCGATCTTGTTGAAGTTGAGCGATGGCTGGATGGCATAGCGGTCCCACTGAAGCGAGCCGCGTCCGGTGCGCACGTCAAAGGCGGTGAGCCGGCTGGCGATGAACAACGCCTGGTTGGCCTTCCGAAAGTCGAGGCCAGCGTCCACCACGTCGCCGAGCGTCTGCGCGTGTGCAGAGGTTGCCATTGCAACGACGAGCAGCGCGGAAAACAGCCGGACCACGAGCAGTCGTGACGCAACCAGTCTCACGTAAAGCATGACACTCTGGATACGAGTTGCGGGGAGGATACTCACGGCGGTCGCCGCACCGGGATACAATATCCCCGCGGCGCTACCGACAGAAGACCTCGATCTCCACGCCTCCCCGGACATGTACATGCGCATCCCCCGCTCGACGTCCCACTGGATTCCCGCCTGCGC
>JACMOE010000077.1 GCA_014378185.1 Gemmatimonadaceae bacterium
CTGCTCGAGCGAGTCGGCGTGGTGGACCCCACCAGCCTCGACGCCTATCGCGTCGCGGGCGGCTTTACCGCCCTCGCGAAGGCAAGGAGCATGGGCGCTGAGGGGGTGATCACCGAGTTGGTTGCGTCGAAGTTGATGGGACGGGGTGGCGCCGCGTTTCCCACCGGTCGAAAGTGGGAAGCCGTACGCACGCAGGTCGCAGCGCCACACTACCTGGTCTGCAACGCGGATGAGTCCGAGCCTGGCACGTTCAAGGACAGGCTTCTCATGACGCACGATCCCTTTGCCATCGTCGAATCAATGACGATCGCGGCATTCGCCACTGGCTGTAGCGTAGCGTACCTGTATGTACGCGCTGAATACGCGCTGGCGTACGCGCGCATTGACCACGCAGTGCGCGAATGTCGGAAGGCGGGGTTGCTCGGCGACGATTTCGACATCCAGTTGCGACGCGGCGCCGGCGCCTACATCTGCGGCGAAGAGACCGCGTTGTTCGAGAGCATCGAGGGCAAGCGCGGCGAGCCGCGAAGCAAGCCGCCATTTCCCGTGGAAGTGGGACTGTTTGGCAAGCCGACCGTGGTGAACAACGTCGAGACGCTCGCGAACGTCATTCCCATCCTGCTCAACGGGGGCGCTGCATTCGCGCGCACGGGCACGGAGCAATCCACAGGCACCAGGCTCTTTTGCCTCAGCGGTGCGGTGGACAGGCCCGGTGTGTACGAGGTGCCATTCGGGACGTCGCTTCGCTCGCTTCTCGACCTCGCCGGCGTTCGAGATTTCAGCGCCCTGCTGCTTGGCGGTGCGGCGGGCACCTTCATCCGTCCCGACGAGGTGGACTTGCTGCTCTCGCTCGAGGGCGCGCGCGCGGTGAACGCGACGCTCGGCTCTGGCGTCATCATGGCTTTCGACCGCAGCGTGGACCTCCACGACATCGTACGGCGCATCGCGGGATTCTTTCGCGATGAATCCTGCGGGCAGTGTGTGCCATGTCGAGTGGGAACGGTACGCCAGGAAGAAGCGTTGCATCGGCTCGCGCACGGGAAGTCCATCGGCGGCGTCGCCAATGAGCTTGCGCTACTCGAAGAGGTCGGCGTCGCCATGCGCGATGCGTCCATTTGTGGGCTGGGCCAGACCGCCTATGCTGTCGTCGAATCGGCAATCAAGCGGCTGCGACTCTACGAGGTCACCTCGTGAGCTCATACATGCAGCCGGACCAGCCACTGGTGCAACTTGGACGGCCAGAGCGCGCTCACACGGCGATGGTCTCGCTTGCGATCGACGGGCACGAAGTGAGCGTGCCGGAAGGTACGACCATCCTGGGCGCCTGTGCCGCACTCGACATCAGCATCCCCACGCTGTGCTATCTCGAGACGTTGCGTCCGGCGAACGTATGCCGGCTGTGCGTCGTGGAGGTCGAGGGTGCGCGCGTGCTCGCGCCGGCGTGTTCACGTGCCGTGGAACCCGGCATGATCGTGCGCTCGTCGAGCGATCGGGTTCGTCATTCACGAAAGCTGGTGCTCGAGTTGCTCGCGTCGTCGGTTGACCTCTCCACAACCGCCGGCGTGGCCGACCTGCTGGCCGAGTACGAGTGCGATCCGGAGCGGTTTGGTCCGCAGGCTCCGTCGCTACC
>JACMOE010000758.1 GCA_014378185.1 Gemmatimonadaceae bacterium
ACATTGTCCCTGGCAATGTGATTCGCGCTCAGCGCATGGGCCTTGTCGGCGCTCACCACCACGCCGGCCACCTTGTACACGACGTTCTTCGCACCTGCCTCATCGAGCTGCTTCGCCTGCACCACCGCTTTCTCCCAGCTGGCGACGTCCATCTTTTCTACCTCCGCCGACGTTGGCAGTCGCGCCTCGCACGCCATCGCGACGGCGAGCATTGCAATCGCCGCCAGTGAACCAGTGCGAACGAGGGTGAACCGCGGCTTCGTGTTCTTCATGGCAAGCAATCTCCGTTCGAGGTGTGAAGGTTGGTCGGCGAGCGCGAGCGCTCCGACACGATGTCCGGCGCACTGGCCGGCGATGTCGATCAACAGGTTTCCGTAGGACCGCACCTGCACGCCGCGATGGAGCACGCGTGCATCGCAATCCAGCTCGATCGCAAGCCGGAGTCGCGAGACTGCCCACCACACCACGGGATGCCAGGGCAAGAGTGCCGCGATGAACAAGCCACCGAGTAGAAGCAGGTGGTCTCGCGCGGTGATGTGCTCGCGTTCGTGCATCACCACCAGCCGCTGCTCCTCCGCCGATCGCGCGAGCAACCAGCGCGGTACCACAATCTCCGGCGTCGTGATCCCCACCACGGCTGGTCCCTCAGACGGCGTGATGCGCACCGATACGTCGAACAACAGCGCCAACGGCCAGCGTCGCCGCTCGCGGTCCATGCCGCGATGCACCAGGAAGAGAATGGCGAGCATGCCGGCGCTCGTTGTAACCCAGGCAACGATGAGCGACACCTGCACGCTTGCCGACAGACCGTAATGCGCCGCTCCAACGATCCGTGCAGTCGCTCCACCGACCCACGCGCGGGCATGGGCTATCGTCTCGAGCAATCCGCCGCGCGTCGAGAAGGTCGGCAACGCCGAAACGCTCATCTTCGCAGTGACCAACGGATTGAACGTCGGCGCAGTGCGCCGCATGGACATCGCCGTGAACACCGTCGTCGCCAGAAGTGCGGCTACCCACACCCACCGTGTTGGCATAGCCGCTCGGCGCAGAACGTCGTCCACCGCAGCCGCAGCGCAGGCGACGAGCCCGGCCAACAGCAGCACGTACACGATCCATTCCGTGGTCATGGCTCCTCTTCCAGCCGTTCGGCCAGCAGGCCGCGCATGCGCTCGAGTTCCTCGCGGCTCAACTTCCTGTCGGAAACGAACTGTGCGAACATCCGCTCGGCCGAGCCGTGGAAGATGGCGTCCCTGATGCGGGAAAGCGCGCTGCTTCCCGCCCGTTCCGCCCCCACCACCGCGTGGTACTTGTACGCCCGGCCGTGCGGCTCGTGGCGCACGAATCCCTTCTCCTCCAGTGTCTGCAACGCGGACAGCACAGACGTATACGCCAGCGACTCGTCGAGCGCCTCGCGCACCTCGGCCACAGTGGCCGAGCCGAGTCGCCAGAGGATGCTCATGACTTCGAGCTCGCGGGGCGGGAAGTAGATATCTGTCATCGAGCTGATCTCCATCTACGGGTTCTTCCGTAGGTTATATCGCCTTGGCTCTTTTGTCAACTGCTTTTTCAGTAGATCAGGTGAACTCATCGCAACATGCTGGATCATCCTTTGCGACCGGAGGTATATCTTCCATCAACTTTTTCCCGGGCACCATCTTCATGAAGACCAGCCTCCTGGCGCTCCTTGGCGCCTTTGCGTTTGTCGCTCCGCTTGCTGCCCAGGTGGCTGCTCCGGCGTCGGCCCCCCGCCCCCGCTTCGACGACACCGGCGTCGGCGACACGTCGATGTTCGCTCCACTGGCCCTGCCTCCCGGCAACCAGTTTCGGTCCGGCTCAGGCGCGCCGGGCCCCAAGTACTGGCAGAACCACGCCGACTACGACATCAAGGCGTCACTCCACACCACATCGAAGACGCACACCGGATCGCTCAAGCTCAAGTACACGAACAACTCGCCGGACAGCCTCCGCTTCATCTGGCTGCAGTTGGAGCAGAACGCCTTCAGGGACAAGTCGCTCAACTCGTTCATCTTTCCGCAGGAGTCGCGGTTTGGTGCACGCGGATTCGAGGGCGGCGACGTCATCGACCGCTTCGACCAGCTTCTCGGCAGTCGGCGCGTGAGCGTCAAGCGCCGTCCCAATGAGACCACGATGAAGGTGGACCTGGCCGAGCCCCTCGCGCCGGGCAAGGCGGCCACCTTCGATGTCGCGTGGCACTTCCTCATTCCCGAACACGGCGCAGACCGCATGGGTCGCGAAGGCTCGCTGTACGAACTCGCGCAGTGGTACCCGCGTGTCAGCGTCTACGACGACCTCCGTGGCTGGAACACGGAACCGTACCTTGGTCAGGGCGAGTTCTACCTGGAGTACGGCGACTTCAACGTGGAGATCACGCTGCCGTCCGGCTACATCGTGGCGAGCACGGGTACGCTCACCAACCCGCGCGACGTCCTGACGTCCGCGCAGATCGCGCGGCTCGCGCAGGCCATCAAGTCGGCCACGCCGGTGAACATCGTCACCCTCGCTGAAATCCAGTCCGGCGCCGCGCGCCCCAGGGGCACGGCCGGCACGCTCACCTGGAAGTTCTCGGCGAAGATGGTGCGCGACGTCGCATGGGCGGCATCACCCGAATATCTCTGGGATGCCAGCGGCTGGAACGGCATCCTCGCGCAGGCATACTATCGGCCGAGCGCGATCGATCCATGGAAGGACGCAGCGGACCAGACGCGCATGTCGCTCGACGAATACTCCACGCGCTGGTACAAGTATCCCTGGCCGCAGATGAGCGCTGTCGAGGGGCCGATCAGCGGCATGGAATATCCCATGCTCGTGATGGAGGCAAAGAGCAACGACAAGTACGACCTCTTCAACGTCGTCACGCACGAGATCGGGCACAACTGGTTCCCGATGCTGGTGGGCTCCAACGAGCGCGTGTACATGTGGCAGGACGAAGGGTTCAACACCTTCATCAACACCTTCAGCGAAGCACGCCGGTATCCGGAAAAGGGCGACCAGATGACGCGTGCCCTCGGTGAGCGACAGTCCGTCGAGGGAGCACAGGCGCAGAATGTGGACGTGCCGATCGACGTCATGCCGGACCGCATCGATCCGCGACTCCTCGGACTCGCCGCCTATGTGAAGCCGAGCGTGGGCCTCCAGCTGCTTCGGCAGGAGATCATGGGCCCCGCGGCGTTCGACGACGCGTTCCGCACCTACATCGAGCGGTGGGCGTTCAAGCATCCGTCGCCGGCGGATTTCTACCGCACCATGGAGGACGTGGGCGGCAAGCGCCTCGACTGGTTCTGGCGCGAGTGGTTCAAGGAGAACCCGCACTTCGACCAGGCCATCGATACGGTGGTGACGTCGAAGTCGCCCCAGGGCGCGAACGTGGTGACTGTGGTGTACGGCAACCGTGCGCGCGGCGTGCTGCCCATCCATGCACGCTTCACCTATTCCGACGGCACGGTGGAGAATTACGACTATCCGGCCGAAGTCTGGAGCACCAACACCACGCACTACATGCGCCGCTACACCATCGGCAACAAGACACTCGCCCGCATCGAGCTCGATGCGGACAAGCGCCTGCTCGACGTTGATCGCACGAACAACGTCTGGGGCTCGGCCGCAGGAGGGCCAAAACCCTGAGCGACGAACAGCGCCTCGGCGAATTGTGGACGGAAATGGAGCGTGTGGGCATCGACCCGCACGCCTTTCCGGCCGGCCTCACGGTGAGTCACGAGCTCGCGGTCCGCATTCTTCGGGTGCTTCCCGCTGGTGCCGGGCCGACGGCGTTTCTC